>NZ_JBATGR010000053.1:0-6860 GCF_049665975.1 Eudoraea sp. | reverse complement strand
GAATTAAGCATGCTTTTATAAAACGAATCAGGCACGTTGCGTTCTCGTGAAAACGATTGTGCTACTTCAAGATTATAGAGCATAACATCTGCTATAAGATATGGAGCCATGCCCAATTTCAAAAACTGTTTTATATACTTTTGTGCAACAGACCTTCTGGCCCGTGCTTTTTTTCTTTTAAGAGGAAAGTACTCATTGGAGATTTTTACTTTAGCCTCCTGTACCCATTTATCTTCTCTGGGATTAAAAACAAAATCATAGTATTGTTTAACAGCCGGAAAACGGTCATATAAATCAACCATTTGCTCTTCTAATTCCGGCTTTTTAAGACCCGTCAAATACTTTTTAAGCGCTCGTCTACTCATTATATGGCTATAAAGATAGTATTGTTAACTTTAATCAGCATATAAAGTGGAATGAAATAGTATTAAAATATCATAAAAATAAGGCCCTCAACGGATATAGAGCTTTGTCATAATTAATGTAAAACAATAGTGGTTATGTTTTGGAAAAGACAGAATAAAACATTATACTGAGAAATTATAAACTAATAATCTAGACAATATATATGAGGCAACTTAAGATTATCAAGCAGGTAACTAATAGAGAATCGAAATCATTAGATAAATACCTGCAAGATATTAGTAAAATAGAACTAATTACGGCAAATGAAGAAGTAGAATTAGCGCAGAAGATCCGGACCGGTGACCAAGCTGCACTTGAAAAATTAACAAATGCCAATTTGAGATTCGTAGTTTCCGTGGCAAAACAATATCAAAACCAGGGATTAAAACTTCCCGATTTAATTAATGAAGGTAATGTAGGTCTTGTAAAGGCGGCCAAAAGATTTGATGAAACAAGAGGGTTTAAATTTATCTCGTATGCGGTTTGGTGGATACGCCAATCTATTCTACAAGCATTGGCTGAGCAATCAAGAGTGGTTAGATTGCCTTTAAACAAGATAGGATCTATAAATAAAATAAAAAAGACTTTTTCCTATTTAGAACAGGCACACGAAAGACCTCCTTCTGCGGAGGAAATAGCTACGGAATTGGAAATGAGTGTTAGTGAAGTACGGCAGTCTATTAAAAATTCTGGCAGACATGTGTCTATGGATGCACCTCTCAAAGAAGGCGAAGATTCTAATTTATACGATGTAATGCGATCGGGAGAGTCACCCAGACCAGATAAAGACCTGATGCAGCAATCGCTCAATACAGAAATAAACCGCGCCTTAGAGACTTTGTCCCCAAGGGAAGCAGATGTCGTTAAACTTTATTATGGAATTGGTGATCAGCAGTCCATGACTCTTGCGGAGATTGGACAAACATTTGATCTTACCAGAGAGCGAGTCAGACAAATACGGGAAAAGGCAATTCGAAAATTGCGTCATAATTCCAGGAGCAAATTACTAAAAACGTATTTGGGATAAATACAAAACTAAAGCCCGGTCTCCCGGGCTTTTTTAATAACAATCTATAAAATAAAAACGGTTAAGTACAACTCAATTTGTGGATATTGTAATCTATTAGAATTTCATTAAGATCCTCAATGAAATTTAAATACGCAGTATTGTCTTGATTCTGGTTTGCCATAATTATAATTTTTAAAAATGAAAAGCCGAGTGGGTCTATAAATAGTCCAATTCGGCTAATTCGTTTAAACTTAAAATTTCATTCAAATCTTGGAGGAAATTTAAATACTCCTCCCCGTAGGTGTCGTATAACATGGTAAGATTGGTTTTTACATTATTGAGATTTGGGATACAATAATCATATAGTAAACGTAAAAAATCTATTAATATTACCCAATTAAATGTGGTGAAGCCATTATTTTTTGTTGTAAACTATCAATTTGAATAGGTCATACCAGAAATTAGAACTTTGTATGATATCTAAATCCGGCAGTAAGCGCCAAAAAGAATTCACCCGGATCAAAGACCAATTCCTGCCTTGTTATGCCAAAGCTAGCTCTGTAGCTATTAGTTAAACTTTTACCTGTAAACTGGTATTCAAAAAGGAGTTGCTGAGATTCTACAAAAAGCAATGTCTCGGCCAGGATTATATCACTATCAGATATGAGTTGCTTAATTTCTGGAGAATAACCCATAATCAGGTTTATACCAAAATAATTTTCACGGTCCTTAAAATATTTTCGGGCTAAAAGACTTCCGGAGAAACCAATAGGCCCATCAGTTCTTGGAGTAATGTAAGGTCTCAAAGAAAAATAATAGTTTCCTTTGTAAAGCCCTACAGAACCGGTATAAATAATTGCCTGGCTGGTTACAAAATCTAAATACCGCATTCCCGCTGATACCTCAAACGCTTTTGGGAGATTAGCATAAAGTTCAGCCCCTGCCCTATGGTTTGGAAAAATTCTAGTATTGGAATATCCATAATTGGTATAGGCGTAGAATGTTTTTGAAATTTGGGGATAGAAATCCACCTCATATTGTAATCCATTTGTATTAAAACGGTTACTGAAGTTTATCCTGGGGATTATTTTTCCTATCTCAGTTTCGCGAATATACTCTACACCTACATAAATCATAGGGTCATATACTACATCAAATACATCAAGAGAATTAACAAGTCCTAGCCTGTTCTTATAGGATTTAGCCTCTGTTTCCTTTAATTCTTCTTCGGTACTCTTTTGAGAAGCATTTTGCTTTTTATTAATCTCATTTATAATTTCATGGCGCATTGTTTGTAAATCCGGATCAGCTTCTATAAAAATCAGCGCTTTGTTTGCCAAACCCAAGGCGATTGAATAATTCTCTGCATAAATTTCATTTTTGACGGCAGCTATCCATACTTCTTTATTCTGTCTTTCTACTGAAGTTATTTTATTAAAATGTTTCCTTGCCTCATTGTGATTACCATCCCAGCTGTATGTTTTAGCAAGAAGGTTTCTGACATCGGTATAATCCGGATATCTGGAAAGAATTAGCCTTAAAGTATCTCTGGCGACACTATGGTTCCCTTCAAAAGCAAGATCCCTGGCAACAAAGAAAGAAGTGTCCGGATTTCCCTGATATGCTAATTCCTGTGTTATGCCCTTTTGAAGGAAAAATAGCAGAAATAAACCTAAATATATGATACGATATAACATTAGTTCCTATTCGAAATTAGAGGTGATTCATCAATTGATTTTTTTAATATTTTTTCATTGCTTTCAGGTTCTTTGGTTTCATCCATTTTCTTCAGAGCCCGCTTCATTTTGTTTTGTACTTCTTTATTCTGAATGTTATTCCTCTCTATCAAACGTTTAAGAGTCAAAGCGCGATGGTTATTATCTGACCAGAAAAAGACATCTAACAAAGCAGCATAGCCATCAGCATATATGGGGTACTTTTGAATAGCCCTTTCCAGAATATCAATTGATGTATCATACCGACCCTCCCAAGCATGAATTCTTCCCATTAATATTTCCGTATCCGCATGGCCCGGCACCCGAGATAAAATATATCCACTCAAAAGAAGAGCGCGTTGCGTATCCCCTTTAAAAGCTAATTCTTTTGCTGTATTGTATGCATTGTCAAAGTCAGAACCATTAAAAACGCTATTTATCCAGACCATCTCTTCTTTGGAAGGGTTGCTTTTTAGTTGAGCAAATAAGTTTAATGAGGAAGGAATAATTTTGTTATTATTCATTACATATTTATTTACCGCTTTGAAATACTTATGATGTTCTTTTACTTCTTGTTTTAAAACTGAAGGATCAGGATCTATCAATTTCAGTTCACTATCAAGATCAAATAAATTACTGCCCGAAAGAAAATGATTGCCATATACAAAATCCTGAATATTGCTATTATGTCTTAATAAAGGAATCTTTTTAGTTGCGTCAAATACCCCATCATGAACAAGTCCATTCCCCAGCCAGGCAACTTCAGATGGAATTTTTATATCATATCGCGATTCTAATAACCCCAGGATTGCAGGTGAAACGTCCAGGTGGGATACCAAAGAAGTTATTCTTGCTGGTTGTTTTAATAAAGGACTGTAAATTATTAAAGGTACCCTGTATCTGCCCAAATTATCTCCCAGTGGTAAATCTGTAAGGTTATGACTTCCCGTTACAATAAAGATGGTGTTAGCGTAATCCTCATTTCTGGCATAAGACGAGAAAAATGATTTTAAAGCATTATCAGCGTATATAATACTGGCAAAAACATCTTTATTCTTTTTTACCAACTTTGAAGGCCTTGACTGCATTTTTTCTTCACTCAATATTTTGTCTACCCTACGTATATAAACTTCTTTTTCAGGGATAAGAAAGGGCTTTTTAGAGCTTAAGGTAAAGAAGACATCCAATCTTGGATTATTGGAGATATAGAGATCATTTTGCCATTTCTGAAAGAGTTCTTTATCCGGATACCCAAGGGATATTCCTGCCGCATCTTCATTTTGTTTAAGATATTCGCTTCCAAACCCTTTGCTGTCCAAAATAAAATCAACCCTTTCTTCATAGAGAAATTTGTCTAATTGATTTAGTGCACTGTTCCCACCATAATTAAAAGAAGTAGTGTAGTTATTTTTTTTAAGGATACCATAAATAGTCTGTCTGGCAGGAGATTCGGAAGAATTAGTGAAACCATTTTCACCAAACGGCAAAGAACCTAATAAACATGGCAATCCAGCATAGCTTTCTCCGGCATTACTCAAATAATTGTTCCAATACATAGATTTAGCCTGAAGCGAATCTAAAAAAGGAGTAAATCCACGATATATGGCTTTATCACCTACAAAATCTGACCCCAGCCCTTCTACTACTATAAAAACTAAATTAGGCTTCTTATCCTTTAAATTAAAGTAAGGTGAAAGACCTTTATTGGAAACATAGCTTTGTAATAAGGGGTACTCCGCTTCTCCTTCATACTTATTAAAATCAAAAACCTCATCAGCTACACTATATGCTAAGTGTTGTAGTTTATTTTCATTAACTGGGTTTTTATCAGAAGTTAAGGTGGCCAGAAATAAACTAAAAAGAATAATAGTTAGTGGAAACATTCGGCTAATGGTACCATATACAGAAGCGGTAAATTTATAAAAGAGATATAAAAGCCCTGCCATAAACGGGAGTAAAAGCAAAATAGACAGCATTGAGGCAGATGTTGATGTCCTGCTATTATAGACTTCTAAAAACCCTGCACCAAGTATATCATAGTTTCGCACATAAAACTCTACCAATAAGCCTTCAATAATTAAAATAACAATGAATAGTATGTATGTCACCTTAAATCCTAAAGAATGTTTCTTAGACTCTAAATAATTAAAGATGAAAGCCATAAAGAGGCTAATCATAGCTGTAAACCCGGAATGATGCACAACTAAAAGCAATAGACTTTTAGTCAATACTCCATCAAGAACACCTGCCATATAGAGGCGTATATTTTGATAAAGCGACAATACCACCAAACATAGAAAAAAGGCCATTATAAGACGTATAAAGTCCCTTAAGGTCTTTCGCCCGGCATTCCGTGATGTATTCGTGATTATCTGCATTTTATTATACTTTGGCAAATCCTTTACGTACCTGTGATCCCCAGCCGGATTTTACTCTAAATAATTTTTTATAATTACCTCTGATAGCAGACCAAACTACTAAAGGGTGAAATGTAAATGGTTCAATTATTGCACAAAACATAAGAATGAGTATATCTTTTGTCTTCGTATACTGATTATAAGAATACACATCCCAAAGAATTGCATAGAATGAGAACATAATGGAAAATGTATAGACGGTAATTGTAATGGCAAGAAAAAAGTCCAAATTTAAAATTCCCATATAGTAAAATATAATAACGGAGAAAAATCCTGTAAATTCTAAAATTGGCGCCAGCCATTCATAGAAAAACCAATACGGATAACTAAGCATTCCAAGTCGGCCAAACTTAGGGTTAAAAAACATATCCTTATGTGCAAACAGGGTTTCCAGGTTTCCGCGTGCCCATCTATCCCGCTGATTTATTAGAATTTTAAAACTTTCCGGAACTTCAGTCCAACAAAGTGGATCCGGGATATATTCAATCGTATAGGGAATTTCGCGTTCATGCATATGGCGTCTCATTCTAAATACAATTTCCATATCCTCGCCTACAGTTTTAGTATCATAACCACCCACTTCCAGGGCTATTTCCCGATCAAAGAATCCGAAAGCACCAGAAATGATCAAAAGACTATCTATACGGCCCCAAGCCATTCTTCCTAAAAGAAAAGATCGGGTATATTCCAATAATTGAAATCTGGCCAGCCAATTTTTTGGTAGTCGTATCTCCTCAAGAGTTCCCCCTGAAATTTTACTGGAATTAGCTACTCGTATTACACCGCCAACGGCAATTACCCTTTTTTGAGTTCTTTGATAAAATGACTTTACAACATGCAACAAAGCGTCAGGCCTTAAAAGGCAATCCACATCAATACAGCCCACATATTTATTTTCTGAAAGATGTATGCCAGTGTTTAAGGCATCAGATTTACCGCCATTTTCTTTATCAATAACTGTAAGTTTTGAGAAGGAGCGCTGCCTAGATTTGTACACTCCGCGTATGGGTTTTGAACTCCATTCAGGATCTATTATTCGTTCCACTTTCTCCAGATCATAGGCGTCTATCATTTTCTTTAAGGTGTCATCCTTGCTTCCATCATTAACTACCATTACCTCATAATTCACATATTGAAGGGAAAGAAGCGACCTTATGTTTTCAACTATGGTCAATCCCTCGTTAAAGGCCGGAGCAATAATAGTAATACTTGGTGCCAATGGTGAAGCCATTATCTTAGAAAGGTCAACGAAGCTATTTTTATTTCTGTAATGGATAGAATTTCTTGTAGCCAGGTATCCCATAATGCTAAACA
>NZ_JBATGR010000052.1:0-5677 GCF_049665975.1 Eudoraea sp. | reverse complement strand
GTGGGCCCTACTGGATTCGAACCAGTGACCCCCTGCTTGTAAGGCAGGTGCTCTGAACCAACTGAGCTAAGAGCCCCTAAGGGGATGCAAATATAGTATAGTTTTTTGTTACCCAAAACAAAAAATAAGAAAAAATCACAGGACTTCCGCAACCGTAAATGTACTGCCTCCTATATAGATGAAATCATCTTTCTCTGCCTTGCTTAGTGCGGCTTTATAGGCCATAGGAATCGAATCATACCTGTTGCCCTTCAATCCAAATTCCGAAGCCTTTTTCATTAAGAATACTACATTTAAACCCCTTGGAATACTGGGTCTGGCTAAATAGTAAATGGCATCTTTGGGAAATAAAGGCAAAATTTCATCAAGATTTTTCTCTTTAACAAAACCAAGAACGATATGTAAGGTTTTAAATTTTTCAAGGTTCACTTGTTCTAGCACCAAAGTGAGACCTTCAATATTGTGGGCCGTATCGCAAACCACTTTTGGGTTTTCATGAAGTACCTGCCATCTTCCCAGAAGCCCGGTATTTTCAACCACTTTCATAAGTCCCCTTTTAATATGTTCCTCACTTATATTGAATTCTTTAAGCAATTTAATAGTGGCCAGCACCCCTTTTATATTCTTGTTTTGATAGTTACCCAGTAGTGAAGTTTTATATTCCTTGAGATTCTCCCTGTCCGCATAGACTAAAACCGAATTTCTTTCTTTTGCAATTTCTTCAAAAACAGGGGCGATCTCCTCCTGACATTCACTGATGACAACAGGAACGCCCGGTTTTATAATTCCGGCCTTTTCCCTGCTTATCTTTGCGAGTGTATTTCCCAGTATATCTGTATGATCTAAACCAATATTTGTGATCAATGAGATTTCCGGGGTTATGATATTAGTAGAATCCAAACGTCCGCCTAATCCAACTTCTATAATCGCAATTGACACCTTTTCCTTTGAAAAATAATCTAATGCCATTCCCACAGACATTTCAAAGAAAGACAGTTTATTTGTTTCCAGAAAAGCCTTATTTTTTTCAATAAATTCTATGACACTCTTTTGACTAATAGATTTCCCATTAATCTTAATCCGCTCCCTGAAATCTTTCATATGCGGTGAAGTATACAAGCCTACCTTATAACCCGCCTCCTGCAATATGGAGGCCAGCATATGACTGCTGGAACCCTTGCCATTTGTTCCTGCCACATGAATGGTCTTAAAATTTAAATGGGGATTTTTAAGGTGGGCAGCCATAGAAAGGCTATTCTTTAATTTAGCATTAAAAGCCTCTGGTCCCTTTTGCTGATACATTGGAAGTTGAGCGAACATCCAATCCAGGGTCTCCTTGTAGGTCATTTATATTATTCCCCCAATTTAAAGTTAACCACAACAAATCCTATCTGTTGGCTGGGCGCTTTGGAATCCAGATTCCATTTGTGCATAAATGCTGTTTTTTTTGCGGGTTCTAATAAGCAAGGATCATTATTGGTAGTACCCTTCATTCCCGGAATAGCATCAATTACCTTTCCATTTCTATCTACAGTAATTTTAACAACTACTGTTCCTTCTTCATTACAATCCTGTTGTACTTTTCCCTTACCTACCAAAGAGCGTCCGTTTAGGCCATATCCGCCCGTTCCACTTCCGGATCCCGGGCTGCCATAATAGCTTGTGGCATAAGGATCTCCATCGGGCTGTCCTTTATCACCTGCCCTATTGTCATCGCCCTCACCGCCCTGAACCTCACCGTCAGATTTGTTAAGGCCTCCCATGAGTTCATCCAGCTTTTCCCTTTTGGCTTCCTTTTCCCGCTGGGCTTTTTCCTCCGCAGCCTTTTGTTCCCTGGCCAATTGTTCAGCTTTGGCCTGGGCCTTTCTGGCCGCCTCTTCGGCTTCGCGCTTTGCAGCCCGCTGTTGTTTAATTTTCATAGATTCTTCGTCTTCTTGTGTAAGTACTTTCTCGGTAGCCTTTTCCGTAACATCTTCTTCGGCGACTTCTTCCGGTTGAGCAGCAGGTTTTTCTTCAACAATCTCCTTCTCAACTATCTCTTTCACCGGTTCTGCAGGCTGGGATTTTATTTTTTTTAGCGGTTGTTTCTCCCCCATACCAAATTCCATGGCTCCAAAATTTACAGTTATCCCGTTCTCAATGGGTGGATCCATATAAGTAAGACCAACATAAAAAAGTAAAAGGAGGAGCACGCTTAACAAAATAGTTGTAAGCGTAAATGATTTTTTCTTGTGTCTCGTGTCTAAAAACGACATTAATTAGGGCGCACAGCCAGGATCACTTTATAACTATTCCTGTTGGCAATATCCATTACGTTAACCGCTTCTTTAATGGCAACGCTTTCTTCTGCTCTAAGAATAATAGTGGGTTTTTCCTGACCCTCAAGTGCTTTTTTTAATTCAATTTCTATGTACTCTCCGTTTATTCTCTCGCTGTTCACAAAATATTCCAGATTTTTATTAATCGTGACTGATACATTTTGAGTATTTGTAGATTTCCCTTTCGCCTTAGGCAAAAGCAGATCCAGTGCATTGGGTGAATTAGCTGTTAACATAAAGAAAATCAACAGCAGGAATACAATGTCCGTCATTGAGGACATGCTAAATTCCGGACTTATCTTATTTCTTCCTTTAATTTTCATAAGACTGTCTTAAACAGGTTCGTTTAGTAAATCGAGAAATTCCACAGCATTTGCCTCCATTTTATGCACCACCTTATCTGTTCTATTCACCAGATGGTTGTATCCCATATAAGCTACAATACCTACAATTAGGCCTGCAACTGTAGTAGTCATGGCAGTGTATATCCCTGATGCCAAAGCACCCATTTCTGCTTGTCCACCACTGCTGGCCATTTGATGGAAAGCTAAAATCATACCAATAACGGTTCCTAAAAACCCAATCATGGGTCCTGCACCCGCCACCGTAGCAAGAACATTTACATTTTTCTCTAATTTGTACACCTCCAGGGTTCCGGCATTTTCAATAGCTGTATTAATATCATCCAGCGGTTTACCAATTCTGGATATCCCTTTTTCCGTTAATCTGGCAACCGGAGAATCTGTTTGGGCGCATAATATTTTTGCCGCTTCCAATTTACCATTCATTACATGATCCCGTATTTGATTCATGAAGTTCTTATCTATTTGTGAGGCTGCCTTTATAGCCAGCAAACGCTCAAAATAAATGTAAAGTGCTACAGCCAGCATCACAAACAAAACTGAAATAATAATAATACTTCCTGCTCCCCCATTAAAGATGAGATCAATCACTGAAAGCGTTTTTTCTTCTGAAACAAGTTCCCCAACTTGTGCTTCATCAACAAGATCCTGTAACAATACCATATTTTTCCCTATTAAAAGTTGCCCTTATAACGGTATATTATCAATTAAATTATGCGTTTAATACTAAATTTCGAATAAGCATAAATGCGCCTGCGCCCCCAATAAAACCAATGAATGCCAGCCATGCAATTTTTTTGAAATACCAGAAAAAATCAATTTTCTCCATTCCCATAGCTACAACGCCGGCTGCGGATCCAATAATTAACATGCTACCACCTGTTCCTGCTGAATAGGCAATAAAATGCCAGACAGAATCATCTAAAGGTATTGAGAACATCCCCATACTGGCAGCCACCAAAGGTACGTTGTCTATCACGGCAGAAGCTACCCCCAATATTAGTATTACCAAATCTGATACAGTTTGGTTCGCCGATTCAGTGCCAAGAAATGGCACTGTGGCATCTAGTGTGCCTGCAAAATGAAATAACATCCCTAATGACTCCAGAGCAGCAACCGCTAAAAGTATCCCAAGGAAAAAGAGTATACTTGGAAGCTCTATTTTGGATAAGGAAGCATGCACAGCGCTATGGTGCGATCCTTCCTGACTCTCTGCTCCATCAACACTGGAAATACTGAATTTAGCGCTTGTATAAATTTCTGCAAATGCAGCTACTACAGCCAGTGAGAGCATCATCCCCACATAAGGAGGTAAATGAGTAATGGTCTTAAAAAATGGAACAAATACGATGGAACCTAAACCAAGATATAACATCGTAGCTCCAAATGGGGATTTTGGCTTTTCTTTATCTTCCAATTCCGCCTTAATATTTCCTTTAAATGCCTTGTACCGCAATGCAACAAGAACAGGAAGGACCATACAAACTATTGAGGGTATCAGTACAAATTTAATGAGTTGCAGCGCGGACACCTTATCCCCTATCCATAACATAGTTGTAGTAACATCGCCAATAGGAGACCATGCCCCTCCTGCATTAGCAGCAATTATTATCATCCCCGCAAACCAAAGCCTTACCTCACGTTCTTTGATAACTTTTTGCAATATGGTTACCAGTACAATGGTAGCCGTTAGGTTATCTATAATTGCGGAAAGAACAAAGGCCAAAATAGAAAAGAGCCAAAGTAGCTTTGACTTTTTCGTTGTGCGTATATAGCCCTTAATGGTGGCAAATCCATCAAAATAATCTATAATTTCCACAATGGTCATCGCCCCTAAAAGAAAAACAAGAATTTCCGCGGTTTTACCCAGATGGTGCAACAACATTTCATCAATATGCGAAGGTTCCAGTTCCTTTAGGTCGGTATTAACCTCAAAAACAGGCATATGAGCCAATGCTATAACGGCCCATAAAATTGCCATCATGGCCAATGCGGGAATTAGTTTGTCTATTTTTAGATTATGCTCAAGGGTAATAGCCAAATAGCCTGCTAAGAATACAATAATAATAATGGTCTCCATACTGGTTGGTTTTAGATTAGTTGTTTTAGGGCAATTTCAAATGCCGTTGTACTCATGTTTTTTCTTGTTACATTTTGCTTAAAGATATTCAAAATTGCTTTTCGAATGGTATCTGAAGTATCATTAAAAATTAATTCATCTTCCATACCCACTCTTCGCTCCATGAAATATGCAAATAATCTGGCCATTCCACAGTTTGAAACAAAGTCAGGAATAAGGCTCACTCGTTCATCTGTATACTCCATAATTGGACCAAAAAATATTTCAGGGTCTGCAAATGGTACATTTGCGCCACATGAAATAACCTCAAGGCCTGTATCAATCATTTCAGCAATTTGTTCCTGGGTAATTAATCTGGAAGCCGCACATGGTGCAAAAATTTCCGTTGGCAAACTCCAGATACGTTCATTCATTTCATCAAAAGGAATCATTTTATCCGCATCTGCTATTAATGTATTTCCTTTTTTATGTAAAAAGAAGGTCTTTATTTCCTCGAATGAAAAACCATCTTCATTAATAACTCCGCCTACACGATCAATAATTCCTACAATCCTGGCACCCATTTGTGCCAAATAAAACGCCGCCGCCGATCCTACGTTTCCAAATCCCTGTACAATAGCTCGCTTACCTATCACCGTGCCTCCAAAAATATCATAGTAGTGCCTGATAGCTTCTGCTACACCAAAACCTGTTATCATATCGGCAACGGTGTATTTTTTCGTGACATCCGGGGAATAGGTATTACTTTCCAAAACCTTAATAACTCCAAGTCTTAGCTGTCCTATCCTATTTATTTTGTCGGCTTCTGTAGGCTTGAAATGACCATTAAATACCCCTTCCTGGGGGTGCCAAACTCCTGCATCCTCAGTTATTGGAATTACCTCATGAATTTCATCTACATTTAAATCTCCACCTGT
>NZ_JBATGR010000051.1:0-20428 GCF_049665975.1 Eudoraea sp. | reverse complement strand
CCTATTGAACTAGCCGGTCTTGAAGCTCAAAACGAGCAAAACATGTACCGAACCTTTCTTATGAAAGGCCTGAAGGTGTCTTGGTATATAATCACAATTAACCTGATTACTCATGTTATATTACGCGGATTATGGATAGGCGCCATTGGCCTTAGATATGTATCGGGTGATATAGATTATGATATATTAAAATACAGTCCTAAATTCACTAAACACCTTATTAAAAGAGTTGGTTCTTTTGATAATTATGTTGCTACACTCGAAAAATACTGTAGCGTAATTTTTTCAGTAACCTTTTTGCTAGTCTTTTATTTGCTCGGATTATTGGCTTTAGCGCTTATTTTTACATTTTTAGGTCTCCTTGTAGCCAAAGAGGAAACACCAGATTGGGTGCGCAATTGGATTGCTATACCTGCAATTGTATTTATTGCCTTTGGGTCTATACTTACCTTTATAGATTTTGTGACCCAAGGTTGGCTTAAAAAAAAGAAATGGACAACGTACTTTTATTATCCCGTATATTGGTTGTTTAAGTATATTACCCTTTCATTCCTTTATCGGCCAATGGTTTATAATTTCCTGGATAATAAGTTTGGGAAGCGTTTAAGTTTAATTCTTGTGCCACTTTATATATTAATATCAGTATTAGCAGTTACACAGTTTAGCACATCAAACTACCTTGAAAAGGAAATGAATTCATCCTCTTACTCTGCCAGTCACAAAAATTACAACGATCTAATCAATTTAAACAATTCTTTTGTAGATCGTGCCTCTATTCCCTCCAAAGTAATTCGAACTTCTTTCTTAAATATTTTTGTGATCTATGGACGTTCTATTGAGGATGACGTATTTTATTTTAATAAGGATTTGGAACCAGAGGAAGACAGGCGAGGCATTTTTTCTCCGGTATTTTCTGAAGGCACTATACCTTGGTCTGATCGTAAAACACTCATAAAGAATTACTTAAATGAAATAGAAGATATGTATACTTTAAGCGTGGACAGCATCCCATTTAAACCCAAATTTATAGTTACGAAAAATGGTCAACAACAATTGGGTTTTGAAACTTTTATTGATATCGAATCTGTTTCACAGGGAAGACACATTCTTAATGTAGAGCGAAAAGACCATGATAATGATAGTATTTATATGAGATCAATAATTAAAATTCCGTTTTGGTATTATCCAGATAAGTGAAAGGCTTAGCAAATAATGGAATTAAATTATCACAAAGAAGAAAAGCTAAATGCTATATCTCACGCAATTGGGATTTTACTGGGTATAGTTGGATTCTTTTTGCTTTTAAAGTTTGATACTCAAAAAACTCAGTATTCAACTATCTCCTTAGTTGTTTATAGTATCTCAATAATCCTCTTGTTCCTTGCATCAACTCTTTATCATTACATTTCTACCCAATCAGTAAAGATGAAACTCAGGGTTTTGGATCATATATGTATCTATTACTTAATAGCAGGGACCTATACCCCCGTGGCCCAAATAACTTTGGAGGAAGTGAATGGATGGTTAATTTTCTATGCCGTTTGGTGTATTGCTATTGCTGGTACCATACTCAAGCTATTTTTTACAGGAAAATTTGAGGTTTTGTCTTTAATACTATATCTTTTTATGGGTTGGCTGATAGTTTTTGACTTTCAAAACCTGCTTTCAAATACCTCCAAAACTGGCCTTTATTTACTTATGTTGGGAGGCTTTTTTTATACAACAGGTATTTTTTTCTATGCTTTTAAACGCATACCGTATAACCATCTCATTTGGCATTTCTTGGTATTAGCCGGAGCCATAAGTCATTGGCTGTATATCGCCTTTGCAGTAATCTAGAGTAAATACGCTATCGCAGTTCCAAGTACTATGGCCGATAACTTTCTAATATTGAATGTATGACCTTCAGTGCTTTCAAAAAGGATAACAGTCGAAATATGGAGAAATACGCCTATGACTAGTGCTGTAATTGGAGCGCTATAATCTGAGATAAAATCGAACTTTGAGGCTGCATAAGTTCCTAGCGGAGTCATTAGAGAAAAAAATACCATAAACATTGTCCCATATAAAATATTAATTTTGGAACCTACCAGAAAGATACCTAGAATAACTGCTATTGGTATTTTGTGAACCAAAATGCCATATATTATATCATTGTTCTGGTTTATGGGAATACCTTCTAAGAATGCATGAACACAAAGACTTATAAAAAGTAACCAGGGAAAATTACTTGCTTGGCTATTAAGATGTACATGACCGTGTTCCGCACCTTTTGAAAAGAACTCTAAAAAAATCTGAAGGAGAATCCCAAGCATAATAAATATCCCAATTATCTTAGGATCAGCTTGTTTGTAGACTTCCGGCAGAAGTTCAAAAAGTGTTAGCGCTAATAAAAACGAACCACTGAATGCCAGTAATAAGCGAAGGCCTTCTTTCTTTTTAGGTTTGGTAAGTACCACGAACCCAAAACTTAATAGAACAGCAATGATCAGTAAAATATAAGTCATGTTTAATTTAAATGGTATTAGGTTTACTGAAAAACATTGTGGATAAAATTAATGTATTTTTGTGGCATTCTTTAAATGTATTATGGGTAATAATTTTAAAATGGTTGCCAAGACCATGTTTGGTTTTGAGGAAATACTAGCAAAGGAATTACGTAACCTTGGAGCAGTAAATGTTGTTGAAGGGGTAAGGATGGTTTCTTTTGAAGGTGATACCGGTTTTATGTATAAGGCCAATTTATGCCTCCGTACCGCGATAAAGATATTAAAGCCTATTCATTCGTTCTATGTAAAAGACGAAACAGATCTTTATAAGAAGATTTATGCGATGGATTGGTCAAAATACCTAAATCCGGAAATAACTTTTGCCATAGACGCTACGGTTAACTCTGAAAATTTTACTCATTCATTATATGTTTCTCAAAAAACAAAAGATGCAATTGTAGACAAATTTCGTGATACTGTTGGTAAGCGACCTAATGTGGATATTAAGTTTCCGGAATTACGTATAAATATTCATATTCAAATGAACCAGTGTAATGTATCACTTGACACTTCTGGTCGCTCTTTGCACCAAAGAGGCTACAGAACAGCTACCAATATTGCTCCAATCAATGAAGTATTAGCAGCAGGACTTCTTCTTTTGAGTGGATGGGATGGGCAGTCACATTTTTTAGATCCGATGTGCGGCAGTGGGACATTCTTAACTGAAGCAGCGATGATTGCATGCAACATACCGGCAAATATAAATCGCAAGGAATTTGCATTTGAAAAATGGCAAGATTTTGATAGTGAGCTCTATGAGAAAATAGTTGAAAGTAGTCTAAATAAAACAAGGGAATTTCATTATAAAATCACTGGTTATGATAAAGCGCCTTCAGCGGTACAAAAAGCAATTGATAATGTAGAGAATGCCAATCTCACAGAATATATTTCTGTTGAGCGTAAAAATTTCTTTGAATCAGAAAAATTCACAGAAAATCATTTACATGTTGTATTTAATCCACCTTATGGAGAACGACTAAATATTGAAATGGAAGAATTCTATGGTAATATTGGAGATACTTTGAAGCAAAATTATCCGGGAACGGATGCGTGGTTCATTACATCTAACCTTGAAGGATTGAAGTTTGTCGGGTTACGTCCTTCCCGAAAAATAAAAGTATTTAACAGTCATTTGGAATCTCGCCTGGTGAAGTATATAATGTACAAGGGTAGTAAAAAGGCCAAATACAATAACCAGGTCGAGTAAATGAATAATGATATAAAGCTTAGACACTTAAGTAATTTGGTTTAAAAGGGGTCAGGAAAATTTGAACTATTCTTCCGAAGGGCTTTCCTTCTTCTTTTTATTTACCTTTTTTCTATATAATGGGATGAAATAGGAAATAGTATAATTATAACCTACTCCAAATTTACTATTATCATTTACCTTATTGAAACCGGGAATCCATAAGTTAGGGAAGAAATCAGCTTCTTTATTTGTAAATAGATAAGAGAGTCTAACGCTGCCGCTAAGGTAAAAATTTGCAAAGAGCTCAACTTTTATTCCTAAAAGAAACTCTAGCCAGGTAGCGGTTAAACCACTGAATTCTTCAGACGAACCAGAACCCGGAGCAAAATTATTGGGATTCCAATATCTGTTGCTATCATAAATCGTATAATTATTTAATGTCTGGCTAAAGGAGCTACCCGCAAATCTAGCGCCGAAAATAATAGCATTAGTCATCCCGTACCAATTCTCATAGGTGTTAAAATCAACTCCAAGTTTTACATAACTTCCTGAGGTAGTATAGTTATACAACACAACTCTATCAATGTCATCTATATTTTCAAGAGATTCAATACTCGTTTTTTTCTCATTGCCAAATTCTGCGGCCACGTAAAGTTTTTTGGTAATGCGATAGTCAGCTACGAATTCCAGGCCCGAATAATCACTATCAAATAATGCTCGTATAGGTTTGCTTAAATCAACACCAACCCTCAAGCCATATCGCTGACCAAAACTTGTCGAATCTCTGGCACCTATATCCAGTGAATCATTTTGGGCTCTAGCTATGAAGAAGCACAAAAGAAGTAAACAACTAGTGAAAAATCTTAACATGTGCGCTGTCTTGCTGTTGTATTAAAGGCGAAACTATTTCGATGTTTTGGATCCAATTTTCATTGTCTGTAGTAAGTTGTTCACCTAAGTCATCATAATTAGCAATATAACCACAGGCCTTTGAAATAAAAACTTCCAGAGTACTATAGTTAAAAGTAAGAGTATCATTGTTTCCTGTTTCCAAGTCATCTTCATCAGCCGAATCAGCAATCAATATAAACCCGGTGTTTGCTTCATTTATTCTTAACGGCAGCGCAATTGAGTCTAAAGAAGTTCTATCGGTAATTGTATTAACTGTGGAGGATTGACCTAAACCAATAACTCTTAAACTTGGTACTGCTTTTAATTCACTCGGATTTTCATTATCATAAAATTGAATGATCAGCAGAGGCGTATCGCCGTCTACGCAGATATCGTCTTTTTCACAGGCAATAAAGGAAATAATTGCTATTATAACAAATAGGAGAATCCTTAGTTTTCCCATAGCTAGTTAGCAAATTTGTTAAGCATATCAGACTTTATTTATCAATGAATCCGTTTTTCCAAAAGTACAACAATTTCTACGTGATGCGTCTGCGGAAACATGTCTACCGGTTGTATTTCTTTTATTTGATACGCTTCTTTCATAAGTTCCAAATCCCGTGCTTGCGTAGCACTATTGCAACTGACATAAACAATTTTGTCTGGTGCAATTTCAAGAATTTGCCCGACCACATCTTTATGCATCCCATCACGTGGCGGATCTGTTATTATAATATCTGGTCTTCCGTTAAAGCTCACAAACTCATCATTAAATATATTTTTCATATCTCCTGAGAAAAAAGTTACATTGTCAATGCCATTCTCCTGAGCATTTGTCTCGGCAGCTAAAATGGCTTCTGGAATTGCCTCGATTCCTACGACTTTCTTAGCTTCAGCAGCAACGAATTGAGCTATAGTACCTATTCCTGTATAAAGGTCATACACCAGTTCCGTTTTATTTAACCCGGCAAATTTTCTAACCACTTTATAAAGTTCGTAAGCTTGTTGGGAGTTGGTCTGATAAAACGACTTTGCAGTGATCTTAAATTTAAGACCTTCCATTTGTTCATAGATATATTCCTTGCCGTAATGGCAGTAAACTTCCTGATCATAAATTGTGTCATTACCCTTGCGGTTAATGACGTATAACAAAGAGTTAATTTGCGGAAAATTATTTTTCAGGTGATCTAGCAACCCGTTTCGTTTGTTCTCATCATCATCATAGAATTGGATTAGCACCATGATTTCTTTTGTGGATGAAGTTCTTATCATCAGTGTTCGCAAAAGCCCCTTTTGATTTCTGGGATTAAAAAAGCTAAGTTCATTTGATTGGGCATATTTCTTTATTTCCAGTCGGATGTCATTGGAAGGATCTGATTGTAAATGACATTTTTTAATATCCAGTATCTTATCCCACATTCCCGGGATATGAAAACCTATTGCATTTTTATCTATTATTTCATTTTTTGAATTGATTTCTTCCGGTGTTAGCCACCTGCTGTCAGAAAATGAGAATTCCATTTTATTTCTGTAAAAGTACTTTTGCTCGGATCCGATTATGGGTGAAATTTCCGGAATTTCCAGATGACCAATGCGCCTTAAATTGTTTTCAACTTCTTTTTGTTTATAATACAACTGATGTTGGTAGCCCATATGTTGCCATTTGCACCCACCACAAGTTCCAAAATGTTCACATACGGGTTCCGTCCGTTTATCAGACAAGGTGTGAAATTTAATCCCAACACCCTCAAAATAAGCCTTTCTTTTTTTTGTGGTCTGAACATCTACAACATCGCCTGGCACAGCATTGGAGATGAAGATAACTCTACCATCTGGTGCTTTACCAATAGTTTTTCCTTTGGCACCTGCGTCTGTGACGGCTACATTCTCAAAAATCTCCCTGGTTCTGCTTTTCCTCATGCGGCAAAAATACCATTTACTGCGAATCTTTAATCTTATCTTTAAGAGGAATTGGATAAAAAAAGTAAAAATTATTGAACCTTTTCCAAATTAATCTGTCTCTATTGTTAGAAAGGATATGGGAAACGCTAAAAAAATATTTGAAGGATTGTTGGTTTTACAATATCGATCAGGGAATAAGAAAGCATTTTCCTTATTAGTAAAACGATATAATACAAAAATGTGTAACCACGCTTATTGGTTCACTTATGATAAAGACATAGCTAAAGATATTGTTCAGGACAGCTGGGGAATAATTCTTAAAAAACTACCCTACTTAAAAATGCCTAACAGTTTTGGGAGCTGGGCAATGCAGATAGTTACTAGAAAATCTATTGATCATTTAAACAAAACTAGTAGAGTTAGGGAAAAATTAAAGGATTATTACAACGAGCCGAAAGTAGATAATGATTTAGACCACAAAGAATCTGATCTTATAAAAGTTTATGAGGCTATTAAGGGATTGCCTCAAGATCAACAAATTGTTCTACGGTTGTTTTATTTGGAAGAATATTCCCTTAAGGAAATCAGTGAGATTTTAAACAAATCTGAAGGTACGGTAAAATCAAGACTATACCATGCCCGTGAAAAATTAAAAACAATTTTAAAAAACAGAAATCATGAATAAGAAGACAGAAAAAATTGACGAACTAATCAAAGAGTCTTTATCTAAAGAAGAAGCTGCTTTTTACGATCAGTTGGAAGAACAAAATCTGATTGGGAAACTTGGGGAAGTTTATAGGGGAAAATTAGGATGGTTAGCTATCATTATGAATGTAGTGACCGTGCTAATGTTTATGGCATTCATTTATTGTATAGTCCAGTTTTTTAATACAGAGAACACAAATGAAATTGTAAAATGGGCATCTGCCGGTTTTTTGAGTATGATATCTATGGGAATGCTCAAGTTATTTGTTTGGATGCAAATGGATAAGAATGATATTCTCCGTGAACTCAAGAGATTAGAACTGCAAATAGCAACCCTTAGCAGGATTGAAAAATAAAAATGAGAAGCAAATAGCTTATTTCATTAATAGCGGCATAATTTGTATTTTTGCGCTTCCGCATAGGATGATTTCTCTCCCAAAGAAGGAATAGCTAAAGTTTTATTTAAATTGTCAGGAAAATGGCGGTATTAGAAAAGATATCTTCCCTAGATGCTATAGCATTGGAAGCTAAATACGGTGCACAAAATTATCATCCCTTACCAGTAGTTCTGAACAGGGGTGAAGGAGTTTATGTATGGGATGTAGAAGGTAAGAAATATTATGATTTTCTATCAGCATACTCAGCTGTTAATCAAGGGCATTGCCACCCACATATTATTTCTGCCTTAAAAGAACAAGCCGAAAAATTAACTCTTACTTCCAGAGCGTTTCATAATGATATGCTTGGTAAATATGAAAAATACATTACCGAATATTTTGGTTTTGACCGCGTATTACCTATGAATACGGGAGCTGAAGCGGTAGAAACTGCAATGAAACTGGCCAGAAAATGGGGGTATGAAAAAAAAGGGATTCATGCTAATCAGGCAAAAATAATTGTTTGTCAAAATAATTTTCATGGTCGTACTATTTCTATTATTTCTGCTTCCAATGATCCCATCGCTACTGAGAATTTTGGTCCGTTTACTCCAGGAATTTTTTCAATCAGATATAATGATATAAATGCACTAGCGGAGGTCCTGGAGGATAAGAATGTTGCTGCATTTATGGTTGAACCAATACAAGGAGAAGCGGGTGTTTATGTTCCGGAGGACGACTATCTCAAGGAAGCGTATAGTCTATGTAAGCAAAAGAATGTTTTGTTTGTTGCGGACGAAGTGCAGACTGGGGTTGCCAGAACCGGACGATTACTGGCTTCTTGTGGTAATTGCTCCTGTCCTGATAAGTTATGTAGTGGTACCCCCGAAGTGAAACCTGATATATTGATTTTAGGAAAAGCTTTGTCCGGTGGTGTTTTCCCTGTATCGGCTGTTCTTGCGAATAATGATATCATGGATGTAATACGTCCTGGAAATCACGGTTCTACTTTTGGAGGAAACCCTTTGGCTTGTGCAGTTGCGATTGCGGCCTTGGAAGTGGTCAAAAACGAAAATCTAGCTGAAAATGCTTATTACCTTGGGAAATTATTTCGGTCTGAAATGAGAAAGTTAATAGAAAATAGCTCCCTTGTAAAACTGGTACGGGGTAAAGGACTTTTAAATGCCATTGTCATTAACGATACGGAAGACAGCTCTACTGCCTGGGAGATATGTTTAGCATTGAAAGAAAACGGGTTACTCGCAAAACCTACTCATGGAAATATCATTCGTTTTGCACCACCACTGGTCATGACAAAAGATCAACTCTTAGACTGCGTTTCAATTATTTCTAAAACAATATTGGATTTCGAGAAAAAAAGCGGCTAAAAATTAGATTTAGCGCTGTTTTGAGAATAAAAAAACCCTGATATTTTATCAGGGTTTTATATGCTATGAATTTCTTAGGAACGAATTTCTTTGATCCTGGCTTTTTTACCAGTAAGACCTCTAAAGTAAAAAATACGAGCTCTGCGTACTTTACCTTTTTTGCTAATCTCAACTTTCTGCAAAGCCGGCATGTTTACAGGAAATATTCTTTCAACACCTATTGTGCCCGACATTTTACGTATTGTAAATGTTTCTGTCGCACCACTTCCTCTTCTTTGTATAACTACCCCCTTAAAAAACTGGGTACGCGTCTTTTCACCTTCCTTTATTTCGTAATAAACGGTTATTGTATCACCAGGAGTAAATTTTGGAAATTCTTTTTTTGTGACAAATTCGTTTTCAACAAATGTTATTAAGGATTCCATTGATCTTTATTTTGATTATGTCAAAATCAACATTCACGTACTTCGTCAGAGGTTGATTTCAAATCGAATGCAAAAATAGTCTTTAAATTATTACTTACAAGACATTTTGTGCAATTTTTACAGGTGTATACTATTTTTTATTCCTTTAGTAAATCAGGTCTTAGTTTTAAAGTTCTTTCCATTGCCTGGTCTTCCCGCCATTTTTCAATTTCAGGAAAATTACCGCTTAATAAAATATCAGGAACTTTCAGACCTTTATATTCGCTAGGTCTGGTATATACAGGAGGAGCCAACAAATCGTCCTGGAATGTATCGGTTAATGCAGACGTTTCATCATTAAGTACTCCAGGAAGCAAACGGATAATAGAGTCACACAACACAGCAGCACCCAGTTCGCCGCCCGATAAAACGTAATCTCCAATAGATATTTCCCTGGTGATTAAAGTTTCTCTAACCCTTTGGTCAACTCCTTTATAATGACCACAGAGAATAATTATATTCTTTAATAAGGACAGTGTATTTGAGGTTTTTTGATTTAGGGTCTCGCCATCAGGGGTCATATAAATAATCTCATCGTAATGTCGCTCTTTTTTAAGGGTACTGATACATTTATCTATAGGTTCAATCATTAAAACCATACCTGCTCCACCCCCAAATTGGTAATCATCTACTTGATTATAACTTTTATCTGTATAATCTCTTAAATTGTGCAAGTGTATTTCTACCAGTTTCTTTTCTATCGCACGCTTCAATATGGAGGCGTCAAAAGGGCTTTTTAATAGCTCTGGTAAGACGGTAATAATATCTATTCGCATAAGAGTTGTTATTATTCTATTTTTATGACCCTAATGAGCTTCCCAAAAATAATAAAGAGAGGAAGTGGTTTTTTTCCAACCCAGGCGCTCGTATAATTTTTGGGCTGGATTGTTTATAGCAGTTTCCAGGGCCAAACCTTTATAATCAGACAATATGCAATAATCTTTGGCGCTGTTCAATAATACTTCGCCTATGCCTTTTTTTCGAAATTCATTGTATACATATAAATCGTTTAAAATAAATATAGGTTTAAGACTTACGGTGGAAAAAGAAGAATATAATTGGGTGAAACCAACCGGAGTGCTGTCATAAAATGCAATAAAAATAATAGAATCCTTATTCTTTATTCTGGCTTCCAAAAATATTTTGGCTCCCTCTTGATCTGAATTCTGGCCGTAGAATATTCTGTATTTATCTAATAGAGGAATCAATATTGGAATATGTTTTTCTTTTGCCTTAATAATAGTGATCATGATGTATTATACTAAAAAAAGCTCCTTAAAGGAGCTTTTTTTATTTTGATTTTTTGTATTTATTTATTTCGTCCTGGAGTTGCCTGCTTATCTTTTGCTCTCTTTCCAAAGCCCTGCGCCTGTGGTCCTCGTATTCAGTTTCCAGCTCACTTAAATTAACCTTCGCCTCCTGAGTTAGGATATTGCTCCTTCGAAACTTATAAACAAACAAAAAGAATAACAGGAGTAAGCCAATTATTACGGTCCACAGAATGACATTATAAGTAGCCTTGGAAACCTGAGCACCCAAGAAGGACATACTGTCTTTCTCATTGGATACGGTTTTAAGACTATCAGTGGTTTCTTTTAATTTACTATTAAGGGAACTTATAGTGGCTTCGTGATTGCTTATAGTATTTTTAAGTTCAATTGCCTTTTTATTAGAGGCATTTACAGAATCAAGAACATTTTTCTTGAGTTTATCGAGGCTGATAATACGAACCACCTCATATCTTTTTCCTTCGGCATTATAGTTTCCGGATTTTTTGTATAAATATTCAAATTGACTTTCTATAGAACCACTGTCTAAAGACAATTCTTCCTGCTGGGCACTCTGTTGTGCAAAGTGTAGGTTACATGTCAGGAAGGCGATTACAATATAAAATTTGCTAAAACCTTTCATTAAAATAATTCTAAGTATTAATATATGATTTAGAGAGGGAACTAAAGTACTCTAATATTATTAATTAAGAAAAAAAAAATCCACTATCATGACTTATTACTGAAAATTCTAAAAGCTGTGATAACTAATGACAAAGCCTATTAATAATAAGTAAATCGTCTCACTTTTGCTATATATTTTGCTAATCTGATTACCTGATGCGAATACCCAAACTCATTATCGTACCAAACATATAGGACAATGTTTTTACCATCAGCCGATACTATTGTGGCGTGACTGTCATAAATAGCAGGCGCGGCTGTACCAACAATATCTGTCGAAACCAGTTCATTACTCAGTGAATATTTAATTTGCTCAACCAAATCACCTTCTAAAGCATACTTTTTTATTATCGTATTTAAGCCATCTTCCGATGTTTTACTTTTAACCTCCAGGTTCAGTATAGCCAATGAACCATTCGGAACAGGCACTCGTATTGCATTTGATGTCAGTTTACCTTTCAGTGATGGCAGTACTTTTTCCACTGCACTTCCAGCCCCTGTTTCTGTTATTACCATGTTTAGCGCAGCAGCTCTTCCCCTTCTGTCTTTACCGTGTAAATTGTCGACCAAGTTTTGATCGTTTGTATAGGCATGAATGGTTTCCAAATGCCCCTTTTTAATCCCTAGTGAATCATCGACAATCTTCAATATTGGTGTTATGGCATTCGTTGTGCAAGAGGCCGCGGAGTAAATATCAGTGGAATCCGGATCAAAATCATATTGATTAACACCATGCACAATATTTGGTATTTCTTTGCCAGGGGCGGTCAGAAGAACTTTGCTGACCCCTGATGATTTTAAATGCCTTTCTAAAGATTTTTTATCCCTGAAGGCCCCAGAATTATCAATGATAAGAGCATCATTAATTCCGTATTTGGTATAGTCTATTTTTTCAGGCTTATCAGAATTAATAATATTAACCGTAGTGCCATTAATAATTAATGCCTTTTTAGCAATATCATAATCTACGGTTCCTGTAAATTGACCATGAACAGAATCTGTTTTCAACAATGTAGCTCTTTTCTCCAGAATTTCCTCGGTAAACTCTCCCCTTGTAACAATAGCCCTAAGCCTTAACTGATTGCCTTTACCTGTTTTAGCCATGAGCTCTCTTGCTATGAGCCTTCCAATTCTGCCAAAACCGTATAGAACTACATCTTTAGGCCTAATTTCTTTGGAGTTCTTAGCATCTTTTAATTTATAGAGAATAAATGCCTTAACGTTATGATATTTGTTATTGTCTGAGTGGAACTCGTAGGTAAGTTTTCCGATATCTATCTTGGATGGGGGCAAATTAATGTCATTAATTGCGCTTAATAATTCTACTGAATCAAAGATAGAAATCGGTTTTTGCACAAATTCACCTGCGTATTCATGCAGGTTAATTATATCACTAACATTTTTATCAATCACTTGGTTCTTAAAAAGCACCACTTCAATTGCTTTATCATACCATAGATCACTTATGATTTTGATGAATTCCGTTGTGGCTTTTCTTCTATCGGCCTGGAAAGCAAGCTCTTTTTCATAAGATTTGATTGGGCTCATCTATGTTACGTGGTTTTATTTAGACGCAAAATTATTGAATTCTAATGGGATCACATAAGGAAAAGATAAATAAAAAAGCACTCCAAACAGAGTGCTTTTTAAAGGATTAAAAATAACTTTTTATTGGAAAATTATTCGTTCTTTCTCTCCATTTTTATCGACAAGTGTTATTACCGTTTTGTCATATCTAGAGATAGCGCCAAAGATGTTTTTTGCTTCATAAATATTATTTACCTTCTCATCATCAATTTCCAAAATCACCTTTCCATTTAGCCCATATCCCCTGTAGGTCTCTGGTACACCTGTAATCTTTACACCTACACTCGTATTAAAGATTTTTTTGTCATTCTCTGACAAGTTTTTAACTCGCAGTCCCATAACTGGAACAATAATGGATTGTCGTTCTTTTAATTCAACCGGTATTACAATATCTTCTCCATTTCGGTTAATTGTAACTTTAATTCTATCTCCAGGTCTTTTGGTGGATACATAGCCAGTTAAATCTGCGAATTTCCGCACTTTAATATTATCTACCATTTTTATAATATCTCCAGACTTTAAGTTTGCGTCAAATGCACCAGAGTCTTCTTCTACACCATCAATATATACGCCATCAATTTCATTTATGCCATTATTCACTGCATAGGGAGTACTAAGTCGGGGAGAAGTTATGCCGAGAATTCCTTTCTGAACGTTACCATATTCCATTATATCCTCAACTACCTTTTTGGCAATATTACTGGGAACTGCAAAGGAGTAGCCAACATAGGAACCGGTTTGTGATGTAATGGCAGTGTTTATTCCTATGAGATCACCATTTGTATTTACCAACGCACCTCCGCTATTACCCGGATTAACAGCAGCATCTGTTTGTATAAATGATTGATCCCGAACAGGATCAAGATTTCTGGCTTTGGCACTAACTATACCTGCGGTAACTGTTGATGTTAGATTAAATGGATTGCCAACAGCTAACACCCATTGTCCAATTTTAGCTTCATCAGAATCACCAAAAGCAAGATAGGGGAGGTTCTCATCCACATCAATTTTAAGTAATGCAATATCGGTATTAGGATCAGAGCCGATAATTTCAGCCTCATATGTCTTATTATTGTTTAACGTAATTCTTATCTCATTAGCCTTGGCAATCACATGATTATTAGTAACAATATACCCATCTGGGGATATGATAACCCCGGAACCGGTTCCTACCTGGGGAATTTGACGACTTTCAGAGCCATAGAAAAAATCTAATAAGCTTCCCGGGCTGCTATTTAATGTAAGGTTTTTAACATGCACTACTGCGTTAACGGTATTTTCTGCAGCAATAGTGAAATCAACTTCATTAATGCCATTTCCTTTATAAGATGCTGGTCTGTTACTAGTAGTTAGTATTGGCATTTCCGTATTGTCCGAAACTACAGGATAATTTGTTTTTTCAAAAAATATCTTATAGGAAATAAGGGTAATTGCCCCGGCAAAAACAGCAACTAATAATAAGCTTCCAAATCTTTTCATAATTAAATGTACTTTTAAATTGAGTAGTAAAATTAATTGATTTTTAATCTAATTATTTCCATTTAACGACTTTTTAACTCATTAAAATTCCCTAAATAAAGTCATATCTTTGTTACTCGAGTTAGCTATGACAATTACATTTTATAAATTTCAGGGTACAGGTAATGATTTTATCATGATTGATAATCGGATTGGAGAATTTCCAAAAACTGATAACAATTTAATTGCATTTCTCTGTGACAGACATTTAGGTATTGGCGCAGATGGATTAATCTTATTGGAAAATGATATTTCAACGGATTTTAACATGATATATTATAATTCTGATGGAAATCCTGGTAGTATGTGCGGTAATGGTGGAAGATGCATTGTGGCTTTTGCACAATTTCTTGGAATTATTGAGCAAAAAACAGAATTTAATGCCGTAGATGGGTTGCACCATGCCACAATTGACAACGGAATTATTAGCCTTCAGATGCAAAAAGTCACCGAAATTATGGCAAAACCTAATTGTCTTTTTTTAAATACCGGTTCTCCCCATCATGTTCAGATGGTTTCTAATTTGGATACTTATAAGGTAGTGGAGGAAGGGGCAAAGCTGCGATATGGAATTTATGGAAAAGGCGGGAGCAATATAAATTTTGTTGAACAAGTTTCACACAACGATTTTTCTGTACGTACTTATGAAAGGGGTGTGGAAAATGAAACCTTGTCCTGTGGAACAGGGGTCACCGCAGTTGCGTTGGGAATGCATTATTGGGGAAAGACAAATAGTGAAGAGGTTAATATTTTTACTAAAGGTGGAAATTTATCAGTTAAGTTTAACAAAGGCCCGGAAGGATATGAAAATATAAGGCTGGAAGGCCCGGCTAAACAGGTATATAAAGGAATAATAGAGATTTGATTTTAAAAGGAAAACAAACCAAATTACGGGCATTGGAACCGTCAGATTTGGAATTTTTATACGAACTGGAAAATAATTCAGATATCTGGGAAATTAGTGGTACGATAACACCATATTCCAGACATGTACTCAAATTGTATCTGGATAATGCGCACAGAGATATTTATGAAGTAAAACAATTGCGTCTTGCTATTTGTAACGAACTTAATAAAGTAATTGGTTTAATCGATCTATTTGACTTTGACCCCAAACACAGAAGAGCGGGAATTGGGATCGTTATTCTGGATAAGGCGGATAGAAATAATGGTCACGGTTCCGAAGCTTTATCTTTACTATGTAATTATGCTTTTACTGTGCTAAATTTGAACCAGGTATACGCCAATGTAGGTGAAGAGAATCAGGCTAGTATACAACTATTCACAAAGATGGGGTTTATACTCTCAGGAGTTAAAAAAGATTGGATCCTTTTAGGAGGAAAGTTTAAAAATGAACTGCTATTTCAAATGTTTGGACAATAATGTATATCAAGAAAATTTTATTGATCATAGTACTTCTTGGCTTGATCGCAGGAGGGGCTTTTGCCTATTTAATATATAACGCTCTTTTTTCACCCAATACAGCCTTTAATAATAAGGAAGCTTATATTTTTATTCCAACAGGCAGTTCATATGATGATTTTACAAATCTGGTTGCACCGCTTTTATCTGATATGGAGACCTTTGAGGCGGTAGCAAAACGGAAAAAATATATTGACAATATAAAGCCCGGAAAATATCTTCTAAAGAAAGGAATGAACAACAATGAGATTGTTAATACTTTAAGAAGTAAGAATATTCCTGTCAATGTTTCCTACAATACTCAGGAAACTATGGAAAAATTGGCGGGAAGAGTTTCAAGCCAAATTGAGGCAGATAGTATTTCTTTATTAAAAGCTTTCACCGATCCTGAATTTCTGCAAGAAAATGGCTTTACGGGAGATACCGGACTTTCAATGTTTATTCCCAACAGCTATGAATTTTTTTGGAATACGTCTGCAACAGGTTTTCGCGATAGAATGCGGAAGGAATATCTTCGTTTTTGGAATGACGATAGGCTAAAGAATGCAGAAGTGTTAGATTTGACGCAAATACAAGTAATATCTCTGGCTTCAATTGTTCAAAAGGAAACAGCCAAGGTTAATGAGAGGCCAAGGGTTGCAGGGTTATACCTTAACAGACTGAAAAAGAATATGTTACTGCAGGCAGATCCTACCGTAATTTACGCCTTAAAACGAGAACTTGGTAACTTCGATACGGTTATCAAACGTGTGTTATACAAAGATTTAGAGCTTAATTCACCATATAATACTTATAAATATGCAGGTATTCCTCCGGGTCCTATTACCATGCCTGATATTTCTGCTATTGATGCCGTTCTAAAGCCGGAAAAGCATGACTACTACTATATGGTAGCGAACGTTGAAGACTTTGGCTACCATAAGTTTGCTACAAATCTCGCACAGCATAACCGTAATAAAGTGCAATACATCCGATGGATAAATGAACAGAATATAAACCGGTAGACTGTTAATCCAGAATTTTGAACCGCTCATCAAATAATGATCCCTTTTAAGGTATTCTAAAGAATATTCGTACAAATCTGCTATATCTTTGTATTTGTAATTTAAGCGTACCATCTTTTTTGGTAGTAAGTCTTAAGAAAACACATATATGAAGAAGTGGTCATTTATTATTTGTCCGCTTATCATGATTTTAGTTTTAGTTAATTTTGGGTTTACGACAAAGTCTGAAGTTAAGGTCCCAGAAAAACTAAAAGTTAAAGAACCTACTTTAGTTCTGTTTCCCAAAAACAGGACAACTTTTAACCCATCTTTTGTAACACCTCCCTTTTTAGGAAGTTGTTATATAGGATTTAAAGAGGCACTCGCATTTAAAGAGTCTCAGGGAGATTATTTTATAATAAATACACTTTGCTATCTGGGTAAGTATCAATTTGGAATAGGAACTCTTCAATTAATGGGGGTTTATAATGCCACCAAATTTCTAAATGACCCAAGTTTGCAGGAGAAAGTTTTTTATACAAATATTTCCCGGAACAAATGGATATTACGTAAATACATCAAATATTTTGTTGGTAGAAAAGTTAAGGGTGTTGAAGTAACCGAATCCGGAATATTGGCAGCTGCGCATTTAGCAGGCCCGGGTAACGTAATGAAGTATTTATACTCTAATGGCAGGAAGGATGTCCATGATGCCTATGGGACCAGTCTTGCAGATTACTTAAAAAAGTTTTCAGGATACGATATTTCTGATGTTTCAGCAATTCGGAACCCTAAAGTATAGTTGAATTAGACTACAGAGATTTTAAAAGCCTTAGTGTTAAAGTCAGTGCTTTTTTAAGCTTGAATTATAAAAATTGTGGGTCTTTTATGGAGTTCAATGGATTCTGGTATCCAACTACCAGTTAATTTGGTTAATATAAATTCTGTGGGTAATGTAATATCAGTTGCTACACAAAGCCAGGTATTTTTTGAAAGTGTTTTGACAAGCTCCTTCAGCAGATTATTATTTCTATATGGAGTTTCTATAAATAGTTGACTTTGATTATTTTCTCTGGAAATTTTTTCAAATCGCTTAATTGCTTTTTTACGCTCTGCAGTTTCTATAGGCAGATAGCCATTAAAAGCAAAATTTTGACCATTAAGACCACTTGCCATAAGTGCTAATATTATGGATGAAGGTCCAACCAGGGGTACTACTGATATTCCTTTTTGGTGTGCAATTCGGACTACTTCGGAGCCTGGGTCAGCAATGCCCGGACAACCAGCTTCAGACAAAACACCCACATTCTGTCCTTCTAAGCAGGGATTAAGGAAAGAGGGGATGATTTCTGTATCGGTAAATTTATTGAGGAGCGTAATGTTTAAATTGGGCTGTGATTTTCTGGGACTAATTTTTTTAATGAACCGTCTTGCAGATTTTTCATTCTCTACGATATAATAATCAATTTCTTCTATTATTCTCTTAATTGAAATGGGTAATACTTCCAAAGGTTCATTTTCACCCAGAGTAGTAGGTATCATATATAACTTACCCTGTGAAGTATTTTTATCTTGCATTTTATAAACTCTGTTTTGATTTTAATTTTTCAGCAATCATATCACAGGCTTGGTTTATAAGTTTATAAACCTCTTCAAAACCATCTGCTCCGCCATAATATGGATCCGGGACTTCTCTTACGGATGTATTTCCCTCCTCCAATAAAAGTTTTACCTTTTCAATTTCATTTTTATCATCAGTCAAAGCTATGATGTCATGGTAATTACTTAAGTCCATGGCGTAAATAACGTCAAACTGGGCAAAATCGATGGTGCTGAATTTTCTGCATCTTTGACCAGAAATATCTATGCCATATTTTTTGGCAACAGCCACTGACCTCTTATCAGGATTATTTCCAATATGATATCCTGCGGTACCGGCAGAATCAACTAAAACAACCTGTGAATCAGTTTTTGACTTTAGTATGCCTTCGGCCAATGGCGACCTGCAGATATTGCCCAGGCATACCATAAGAACCTTTGTTTGCATAACTTGATCAGGAAAATTTCTTTGTTAAATCTTCGATGTATTTTCTAAACTGCTTATCTGTTTCCGCCAGATTATCCACTGTTTTGCATGCGTGAAGTACAGTCGCATGATCCCTTTTGCCTATCTGTGAACCGATACTCGCCAACGAAGCTTTAGTAAACTTTTTGGCAAAAAACATTGCTAGTTGTCGTGCTTGAACTATATGTCGTTTCCTTGTTTTGGATTGTAAGGTGGCAACATCCATTTCAAAGTAATCAGAAACAACTTTTTGTATGTAGTCTATAGATACTTCCCTTTTTGTGTTTTTTACAAATTTCTCAACCACTTGTTGTGCCAATTCAAGGGTAACTTCTTTCTTATTGAAGGAAGATTGAGCAATAAGGGAAATTATGGCACCTTCCAATTCTCTAATATTTGTCTTAATATGTTTGGCAACATATTCAACTATATCATCAGGCATTTCAACACCATCCCGGTATAGTTTATTTCTTAAAATGGATATACGGGTTTCATAATCAGGATTTTGAAGCTCGGCTGATAAGCCCCATTTAAAACGAGACAGTAAACGTTGTTCAATATCCTGCATATCTACAGGGGCCTTATCTGAAGTTAGAATAACCTGCTTTCCATTTTGGTGTAAATGATTGAAAATATGAAAGAAAACATCTTGTGTGCCCGATTTTCCTGATAAGAATTGTACATCATCAATTATGAGCACATCGATTAACTGATAAAAATGAATAAAATCATTTCTGGTGTTTTTCTTTACAGATTCAATGTATTGCTGTGTGAATTTTTCAGCAGATATATAGAGTACTGTACGCTCAGGGTATTTATCTTTAATTTCAACACCTATTGCATGAGCAAGATGTGTCTTACCCAGACCTACACCTCCAAATATCAAAAGAGGATTAAAAGAAGTTCCGCCGGGTTTATTTGCCACGGCCATTCCAGCAGATCTTGCCAGCCTGTTGGAATCACCTTCCAGGAAATTATCAAAATTGTAATTTGGATTAAGCTGAGATTCTATCTTAATATTTCGAATTCCCGGTATTACAAAAGGATTCTTTAATTCCGGATTTTTAGATTTAATAGGAACATCCATTTCCTGTGGATTAACACTGCCCCGGTTTGAACTTGGAATTTGCTCTGTAAATGGTTCTCTGTTCCCGTAGGTATTCTCCATCTTAATAATATACACAAGCTTGGCATTTTCTCCAAGCTCTTTAGTGAGCCCAACCTTAAGTAACTTTACATAGTGTTCTTCCAGCCATTCATAAAAGAACTTACTTGGGACCTGGATGCTTAATGCGTTGTCAGATAATTTTACCGGTTTGATGGGCTCAAACCATGTTTTGAATGCCTGCGGTTGGATGTTATCTTGTATAAAGGCCAAGCAATTGTTCCAAACGGAATTAGCAGTAACACTCATATTAAAGGATATCTTATTTTGC
>NZ_JBATGR010000050.1:0-15244 GCF_049665975.1 Eudoraea sp. | reverse complement strand
GCGAGGACTACTGGCACACCTATTGGTTTTGCTATTTATAATACCAATCAAAAATCCAAAGACTACTCTCATATAAAGGACTCATATCGCCCTTCTCATGCGGATTATGTGTATGATAAAAAATATGGCTTTAGAGATTATAGGGGAGGTGGCAGAAGCTCTGCTCGCGAAACAGCCAGCCGCGTTGTTGCCGGAGCTATCGCCAAACAATTTTTAAATGAAATTAGTATAAATGCCTATGTTTCTCAGGTTGGTTCTCTTCGACTGGAAAAACCCTATTCGGAACTAGATTTAAAATTAACGGAAAGCAATGCCGTTCGATGTCCGGATCCGGACACAGCTGCGAGGATGGAATCTTATATTAAAGAAATTCGAAAAGAAGGGGATACTGTTGGTTGGATTATTAGCTGCGTAATAAAGAATGTTCCTGTTGGCTTAGGAGAACCTGTATTTGATAAGCTTCATGCCGATCTTGGCAAAGCTATGTTATCTATTAACGCAGTTAAAGGATTTGAGTATGGCAGTGGTTTTGAAGGTGTTAAAATGAAAGGAAGTGTTCATAATGATCAATTTAAATCAGATGGCACCACCATTACCAATAACAGTGGGGGCATTCAGGGGGGCATTAGCAACGGTATGGACATTTATTTTAACGTAGCCTTTAAACCGGTTGCTACTGTTATTCAATCTTATGAAACTATAGATAAAGACGGGAACATGGTAAAAACTCAAGGAAAAGGCAGACATGATCCCTGTGTGGTGCCAAGAGCGGTGCCAATTGTGGAAGCAATGGCAGCGCTAGTACTTGCTGATTTCACGCTACTAAATAGAACAATTAAATTATAAACTTCCTTTTTTAGGGGTTTTCCTATCAAAATACTATCTTTCTAACCTAAACTTTTTATATGAGGAAACTGGAATTGCATTGGCAAATCCTGATAGGGATGATCCTTGGTCTTCTTTTTGGCTTCGCAATGACCTATATAGAATGGGGTCGTGGTTTTGTACAGGATTGGATTAACCCTTTTGGTACAATTTTCGTTAAACTACTTAAGCTAATTGCAATCCCTCTTATTTTGGCCTCATTAGTAAAAGGGATTTCCGATTTAAAGGATATTTCAAAATTTAGAAATATTGGACTTAGAACAATAGGCATTTATATATGTACTACAATTATTGCCATTACTATTGGTTTGGTTTTGGTTAATATTTTGCAACCTGGCGAAGGTATTTCAGAAGAAACAATTACAAAGTTAACAGAGACTTATGCTTCAGATAGTGGTGTAACTTCAAAACTGGAAGCAGCTTCCATGCAAAAACAAGTTGGCCCTTTACAGTTTTTGGAAGATATGGTACCGGATAATGCTTTTGGTGCGCTTAGTGACAATAGCCTGATGCTTCAAGTAATATTTTTTACTATTTTCTTAGGTATTTCTATGTTATTAATAGGTGAAAAAAGGTCCAAACCACTCAAGAAGTTTTTTGACTCACTTAATGATGTTGTACTCAAAATGGTAGATTTAATAATGCTTACAGCTCCTGTTGCAGTTTTTGCATTACTAGCCAATGTTGTCGTTTCATCTGGCGACCCGGATCTATTATTAGCGTTGTTAAAATATGCCGGAGTGGTAGTTTTGGGATTATTTTTGATGATTGTTTTTTATACCATAGTGGTAGCTTCTTATACGAAGAAGAACCCTTTCTGGTTTCTAAAGGAGATAAGTCCTGCCCAGCTATTGGCTTTTTCTACAAGTTCAAGTGCTGCAACACTTCCTGTGACTATGGAAAGGGTAGAGGAGCACATTGGAGTAGATAAAGAAGTGTCTAGTTTTGTACTCCCGGTAGGTGCTACTATTAATATGGATGGCACCAGTTTATATCAGGGTGTTGCGGCTGTTTTTATTGCTCAGGCACTTGATTTTCACCTTACACTTGGGGGGCAATTGACAATTGTACTTACCGCCTTGCTTGCGTCAATTGGTTCTGCCGCTGTACCTGGAGCTGGAATGGTAATGCTGGTGATTGTTTTAGAATCTATTGGTTTTCCATCAGATAAGCTGGCTATTGGCCTGGCACTTATTTTTGCGGTAGACAGACCTTTAGATATGTGCAGAACTATTATAAATGTTACCGGAGATGCAACCGTTGCCATGGTGGTTGCCAAGTCTGTCGGTAAATTAGGTAAACCCCACATAGAGGACTGGGATGAATTTTATGACGAAGTAAAATAAATTTAAAACTATACCCATGAACATTTGTTTTCTTATGTATCCCTGGGAGGAGATTGATCCTGAGAATGATACAAGCCTTGCGTTAATTCACGAATGCGTTAAACGAAACCACGGTGTAGCCTTGTGCACGCCTGCAAATCTTACAATTCGAAATAGTGTTACAAATGCTTTTTGTACTGTTATAGGTAGAATGGATAAAGTGCCTGGAAGCCTTAAGTCTTTTTATAAACAGGCAGAAATTAGAGAGGAAATGCTGCCCCTGGCTGGGTTCGATGTTATTTTCATGAGAGCCAATCCACCACTGGACCCCATTATGTTGAATTTCTTAGATTCTGTAAAGGATGATGTATTTATTGTAAATTCCTTGCAGGGTTTAAGGGAGGCTAATAACAAACTTTACACCGCTGCCTTTGGTGATAGCCATAGTAATATAATTCCAGTTACTCATGTTTCCAAGAATAAGAATTATCTGGTAAAACAGATTAAGGAATCTAAAGCTGACAAAATGATCTTAAAGCCATTAAATGGCTTTGGCGGTTCAGGAGTTATCCTGATTGAAAAATCAGCAATGTCAAATATAAAGTCTCTTTTGGATTTTTATGTTTCCAGTTCCGATGGGTCATCCAATTATGTTATTCTTCAGGAATATATTGAAGGCGCAGATCAGGGGGATGTACGAATTCTGATTTTAAATGGAGAACCTATTGGCGCAATGAGGCGCATTCCAGGTTCTGATGATCATCGCTCTAATGTTTCCGCAGGGGGTTCAGTTGCGAGGCATACACTGACAAAACAAGAAAAGGCTCTATGTAAACAGATAGGACCTAAACTGGTAAAGGATGGACTGTTTTTTGTGGGAATCGATGTCATTGGCGGTAAATTGGTTGAAGTAAATGTTATGTCTCCTGGCGGCATAACCTATATGAATAAGGTCTATAAGACAAAAATTCAGTCGAAGATAATAGACTTTGTAGAAAGCAAGGTGGTAGATAAATTACAAGCATTCGACAGGCGTTCCAGATTGCGAAATGAGGTAGAGAATGCTTAAACTTTCAGTTGCCGATATTATTTCAAATATTGAATCTGAAACCCCATTTGAGGCAGTCTCAGAAGATTATTCCTTTGTTCTGAAAATTAGCGAATACGCCCCATACATATGTGCTGCTGTGCACGATGGGCATCAGTTCAGAAAATCACTTTGGAATAATTGCCTCCATACGGAATATGAACGATGGTATGAAGAAGATCCCTGTACAAGCCAAATGGTAGCCTCACATCCTATTGTCCTGACTGGTTGTGATAGCAGATTTGAATATGATCTTAATCGCCCTCCTGACGGTGCCATCTATTCCGATGCCTGGGGAAAGCAGTTGTGGAAAGAACCATTATCGGCAGAAGAATATGATCTTAGTATGCATAAACATGCATCCTTCTACAATGTTGTTCACGCACTCATATACCAAATTGAAAAGAAATACGGTAAGACCATTGTTTTTGATATGCACAGTTACAACTGGAAACGCTGGGAGAGACAAGTGCCTACCTGGAACCTTGGAACAAGTAACATTGACAACCCCCGCTTTGGCAGTATTGTTACAGACTGGAAACAAAAGCTGGGCACAATGGCATTACCAAATAATATAAAATCCGATTGTAAAATTAACGACACCTTTCAGGGAAATGGTTTTTTTCTGAAATATATTACAACGACTTTTAATAATACCCTCGTTTTAGCGACGGAAATTGCAAAAGTGTATTGTGATGAACTCACTGCTATAGTTTATCCCGAAGTAGTGCGTTCCGTGGAGTTACAATTAAAAGAATTAGTACCTTTGCAGGCTAAAGAATTTCACGAAAGAGATTTATGATTACGGAAGACTATCGCCTTGCAATTAAGTATAAGTACCCTAATTTATTGGAAATAGATGACAACCTGGATCGGTTGATAAGGAATATCGAGTTACTAAGCTATGTAAATCCACTTAATATAGAGAAGGAGAAGCATAAGTTTTTTGCTTCAAAAAATATAGACAATCCTGAATTTAAATACCCAAAATTAAAGTTTGATCCCTATAAGCTTCATCGTTTATTTTATTCGCAAAGATTAGAGCGTATACAGGATACGGAATTAAAGAATTTATATACTGAAATTATTTATTACTATGCCAATATGGTGCAATGCATTAAAACAATTGGCAAGGGAAAAGAGTTTTATTACAATTCGCTCAACATATACGGCACTCCTACCGAGAAAGATGTTCAGAATGCTAAATTTATACTTCATTTTGATGATGAACCTACTTCTACAGATATGGAAAAAGTTTTTTCCACAGAAGAGGCAAAGGCGTATTTTGAAGATTTTGCTGCATCCTATGAATTTCCTGTAAACATCAAATATGCGACACATATAGCAGCAGATGCTATGGTGAGTAATGCAACCAAAACATTGCTTATAAAGCGCAATGCTAGATTTAGCCAAAACCAATTGCTTACCTTGGCCAATCATGAAATTGGGGTGCACCTGGTTACTACTTTTAATGCTGCACTTCAACCATTAAAAATATTTTCCAACGGGTTCCCTAAGAATGTAGAAACCCAGGAAGGCCTCGCAGTTTTTAGTGAATACATGAGTGGAGCGCTTACAATTAAAAGACTCAAAGAATTAGCTTATAGAGTATTAGCATCAGATAGTTTAATTAAAGGTTATAATTTTGCTGACACCTTCGATTTAATACATAACCAATATAAATTGAACAGAAATGACGCCTTTTCTATAACCTTAAGAGCTCACAGAGGAGGGGGTTTCACCAAAGACAGGTTGTACTTAAGTGGATTAAAGAAAATCTACAGATTATATAAAAGCAATAAGTCAATGGATATTCTTCTTACCGGAAAAGTAGCGTTAAACAATATTGATCAGATAAAATATCTACAGGACTTAGGTCTGGCACAGCCCATAAGCTTTAATAATCTCGCTTTTTCAGAAAATAGAAATACGAATACCACTCTGGATTTTATTTTAAATAATCTGCAATAGATTAATCCAGAAATTTTGCTTTTAGTTCCGGGGTAGGGATCATGCATTCATTTCGTTTCCCAAACCAGCTATACCTGTTTTTTGCTACAAAATCATAGATCCAATCCCTAATAGGTTTCGGTACCCATTTAAAAACACCCAATAAACGCCAGGCACCTCCAAAAGACTTCCCGATCTCTAATGCTGCAGTAGATTTTGTATAAAAGGCAATATTAGGATCAATAAGTATGATTGAATCTATTTGTGAGGAATCAATTCCCCTTTCATTAAGAAGTATTGTCGCTGTATCGCTTTGCAATGCAGCAAACTTGTAGATGTTTTTTTTATCATGCTTAATGACAAATTGAATTGCATTATTGCAAAGGTTGCAAATGCCATCGAACAATATTATTTTTCTATCCTCCTGTGTTGTCACAAATCAAAAATAAAGCCTAAAAATTAGATATCGATATGTTTTATAATGTCTTTAAGATATTCCTTAACCCAAATACTAATAAAGATTTGATTAAAAGTCAATTTAAATGCAATTATAAATTTCATTTACTTAGGAATACTGTTAAAAGTTACTTTTTAACTTCAACCAATTCCAATTGATCCACGCTCACATTGGTGGTGAACATCCCGTAATTAACTACAGCTTTGTTTTTTTCGAGTTTGTCAATGCTACCAACTGCCCTGCCATCAAACATTCTAACCCGATCTCCAATCTTTAATACTGGCCTGGGTTTATTTTTCTCTTTTAAACCTTCTTTTTTCTTTAACGTCTTCTTTTTCTCACGAATTATTTTTACCTCTTTCTGAACTTCCTGGGCAGTTTCAACCTTTTTTTGTCGCTCTATTTTGGCCTGTGTAGCAGATTTTTTCTTTCGCTTACTATTTTCAGTCTCTACAATTCTTAGAAGTTCAGAAACCAGAATACGTTTCTTTTTATCCAAAAAATATTTGTCGGCTATGGTATTTACCTTATTACCCAAATGGATCATTCTCTGATCATGGTCGTACAATTCCTGATAATTCTCCAGTTTAGATTTTACTTTGGCATTCAGTTTTTCTAACCGCATAGCTTCATCTCTGGCTTTGGACTCTTCTTCCTGAAGTCTGGTGCCTGTTTGAGCCATTTTATTTCGCTCTTTTTGCATTTTGGCAATGGTTGCATCAAAACGCAATTTACCCCGTTCAACCTTTTTCTTAGCTTTGTTGATTAAATTATACGGGATTCCATTTTTCTGGGCTACTTCAAATGTAAAAGAACTTCCGGGCTGTCCTAATTCTAATTGAAAGATGGGTTCCAGAGTCTTGGAATTAAATAGCATATTTGCATTTGTAGCATGTGGTAATTCATCCGCTAAAGCCTTTAGATTGGCATAGTGAGTAGTAATAACACCAAAAGCTCCACGCTCATAGAAGACTTCTAAAAAAGCCTCTGCAAGGGCACCGCCTAATTCAGGATCACTTCCTGTGCCAAATTCATCAATAAGGAATAGGGTATCCTCATTACATTTTTTAAGAAACCGATTCATGTTCTTAAGTCTGTAACTGTACGTGCTAAGATGATTCTCAATAGATTGATTATCTCCTATATCTGTAAGAATATTTTTAAACAGACAAACCGAACTGCGTTCATGAACTGGAATCAAAAGTCCACTTTGCAACATAACCTGAAGCAATCCTATTGTTTTTAAAGTAATACTTTTCCCTCCGGCATTCGGGCCCGAAATTACGATTATCCTTTTCTCTGGATGTAGTTCAATGGTCTGCGGCCATGTCTTTTGACCACTACGTTTATTAGTTAAAAAAAGTAAGGGATGGTAAGCATCTCGCAAATAAAGCCTGCCATTACCATTTATTTCAGGTAATAGCCCATTCATTTCATTTGCATATGTAGCCTTGGCTGCTGTAATATCTACCTGCGTTAAGAATTTTTGATATTCACCCAGGAGATATCCATATGGCCTGATCAGATTTGTTAATTGATTAAGAATCCTTTGAACTTCCTCCTTTTCTTCAAATTCAAGGTTATTTAGCTCTCTGCTGTATTTTAATGAGGCTTCCGGTTCTATATAAACTATACTGCCGGTTTTGGAGGTTCCCATTACAGTTCCTTTTATTTTCCGCCTGTACATTGCTTTAACCGCGAGTACTCTTCGATTTTCTACGACAGACTCCCTGATTTCGTCTAAATAGTCGGCAGATTGATAGCTATTCAAAGCCGAATTAAAACTAAGGTTAATTTTACCCTTGACTTTGTTTATTTGGCTTCGCATTGTTTTTAAAGCTTCGGAAGCATTGTCTTTCACTTCACCAAAACGATCTATAACTAAATCTATATTTGAACCTATTTCAGAGTTAGATTCAATTTGTTCTGTAGTAGCAAATAGGAATGGATAATAATCCTTAAATTTTTTAAAGAACTTTTTATGAGTGTTGACCAGGGCACAGATAATGCCAATTCGTCGAAAACCCGAAATTTCCAAGGTTGTATTTTCTATTTTGAGTAGCTGCAATTCATTGATTATTGAATCAAAACCGTGATTGGGAATCCTATTTTCATTGCTTAAGGAAGCCAGATATTCAGAGGTTTCCCCTAATGCTTCCAATAGATCTTCTTTTTTTACTATTGGCTGAATAACCAATGCTCCTTTCTTTCCCAGTTCAGTACTGCAGCGGTCTGACAGTTGTTGCAATACCGAAGGGAACTCTAAGTCTTGTAAGGTTTTTTTATCTATTATTTGCATTACTATGAATTGCCGATGGCAAAGGTATGGAATAGGGCTGATTTTGAAAATTCTATTATATCGAGAGGTAAAATACTCAAGCGAGATGGAATAACTGTAAATAACGCTTGGTAAAATGCGTGCTGATTTTACCATTTAGTACAATAATCCTATATAAACAGGTGTTTAGTAACTATAGAACAACAATTTAAATTTAGTTCTAAGCATTAAAGCTGTTTTTATGAGAAGATATTATAATGGTATTGTCTTATTATTTTTATTTATGATTTTGGTTAGTTGTAGTACAACCCGGAATGTTGACATACAAACCATGGAGCCTGCGCAGGTTTCTCTTTCAAGTACCATTAAAAGAGTTGGAATTATAGGAGGTAGGGTGCATTTAAAGGAAGAGAAAGAGCAAACCGGACTAAACGTGCTTATTTCAAGAGAAAATGAAAAACTTGCCATTAAAGCAAGGGATGCAGCGATTAATGGGCTATATAATGCACTGGCTGGTGACACCCGTTTTGATACCATAATATTGATGGAAGATATAGTTGAAAATAAGGAGGATCCTAATACTTATGGCAACTATTTAGACTGGAACACGGTTGAATCTTTATGCAACAATTATGATGTTGATGCCATTTTTTCAATGGCTTATTATGATTCAGATACCAGAGTTTCTTTAAAAAAAACCACGATGGAGCAACTAAATTTATTACGTGTAAAAGAAAAAGTTGCTGCACAGCAGATTACGCTTGAAACTTTGATTGAAAACGGATGGCGGATTTATGATCCCTCGAGTAAACTTCTTATTGATGAATTTACTTTTAACAATCAGATTGTTTCAACTGCGAAGGGACTTGATCCTTATGAGGCTCTACAAGCAATAGAAGACAGAGCAGAAAGTATTGTAGAAAAGAGTAAACAGACAGGAAGTTCCTACGGTGCCAGGTTACAGCCTTATGAGCATAGTATTACCAGAGATTATTATGTTCGTGGCACAACAGGTTTTGAACAAGCAGAAATCTATACTTTGTCCGGAGATTGGGAAGCAGCAGCGGACCTATGGAAAAAGGAAACGGAAAATATTGATCCAAAAATAAGCAGTAAAGCCTGCTATAACCTGGCGGTATTAAATGAGATTAACAATAATTTGGATGTGGCAATGGACTGGGCAACTAGAGCTTATTCTCAATACCAGACAAAAAAGATAGCGGAGTATATAGAATCTTTAAAGTACCGGCAGCAACAAAATGGGTTACTTCTTCTTCAACAATCAGAATCCTTAACTTCTAAATAGTATTTCGGACCAACCGGAATGTTATTTATGATTTGGTAAAGTGGTTAGTATTAGTTTAATTTTAGCGTGGGTAATAAACCATTTATTAAATGAACGTTTCTATTCATCCAAGTTGGCAGAATCAACTGCATTCTGAGTTCCAACAACCTTATTTTCAATCACTGGTGCGGTTTGTTAGAGATGAATATACCTCAACTACCTGTTATCCAAAGGGGAATAATATATTTGCTGCATTCGACCATTCTAATTTTGAGACGACTAAAGTGGTTGTTATTGGTCAGGATCCATATCATGGGCCTAACCAGGCCAATGGTCTCTGTTTTTCGGTAAAAGATGGAATCCGTCACCCACCATCATTAATAAATATATTTAAGGAAATAGAAACAGATATAGGTAAACCCTATCCAAAAAGTGGTAACCTTGAAGACTGGGCAGACCAGGGCGTTTTGTTATTGAATGCAACACTCACAGTAAGAGCGCATAGTGCCGGAAGTCATCAGAATAAGGGATGGGAGGTTTTTACTGATGCCGTAATCCGAAAGCTTTCGGCCGAAAAGGAAGGACTGGTATTTTTGTTATGGGGAGGATTTGCTAAAAAAAAGATAGCGTTAATAAATACTTCAAAACACCATATTCTTACCTCCGGACATCCCTCTCCTTTAAGTGCTAACAGAGGCCTTTGGTTTGGGAACAAGCATTTCAGTAAAACAAATGAATTATTAAAGAAGATGGGCAAAGAACCTATAAACTGGTGATAAGTTTACCAACTTCAAGCTTCTGACTAATCAATCCTAATTTAAACATATAATCCTGCACATTCTCAATTGTTTCGGCACTGAGTTGTGTCTGACTCCATTGGGTCATTCTTAACCATTCACGTATATCTTCTAACTGTTGCCCATACTTATTGGACAACGTCCGGTCAATACTTGGAATACGTTTAAATTCTGATGTATAAAGATTTATAACTTCTAAAATATGACCAAGAACCTTCTTGTTCTTTATGAGAAATGATTCAGTAACAGCAATAACAAAGCATGGCCATGGAGTAGGGCAGTCTTCTAATCTTCTAAAAATCCCGGCATCAACAATGGGCTTTGTTGTAAAGTGTTCCCACATAAAATAATCTGCTGTCCCCGATTTTAGAGCTTCTATTGCCCCATCCAGAGTATGAACTATCTCAAAGTTCAGAGAAGATGTTTCCCAACCCTGATTTTGAGCATTTACAAAGGACATTAAATGGCTGCCACTTCCAAATCTGGAGATGGCCGCAGTGGTGTTTTCCAAATCCGCTACAGTCTTGTAATTACTGTTAGCAGCAACATGTATTCCCCACTGAAGTGGTGTTGCAATATATTCTTGTACTATTTTTACGGGATTTCCTTCTGTAATACTTTTCAAAACACCTTCCGTAAGAGTGATGGCTAATTCTGTCTGCCCATTCTCTAACATTGCGCACATTTTCCCTGTACCTTCCGGAATATCTGTCCATACCAGATCAATTCCTCTTGCTTTAAACGCGCCTTCTTCTATAGCCATTATCCAGGGCAGATTAAAGTGCTCCGGAACCCCAACAATTTTTACGGTTTTCAATGGGTCGTAAGTTTTTCAAGCGTATACTTAATTAGGGAATCAATGGTTTTAACCGGATCATTGGAAAATTGGCCGGTACTTCTGTTTGCTAGTATGCAGTTCATTGATGCTGCTCTGTGCCCCAACAATCTTGCAAGCCCATAAATTGCAGATGTTTCCATTTCCATATTAGTAATTCTCATTCCTTTGTATTCAAAGGAACTTAATTTGGCATTTAGGTCATTATCTTCCAATAATAAACGCAGTCTACGCCCCTGGGGCCCATAGAAGCCAACATTGGTCCCTGTGAAACCTGAAATAACCCTGTCTGAGCGTAGTTTTTCTGTTAATTGTAGATCTGACTTCACAACATAGGGAATAGATTTGAAAACAGACCATGCCATATGATCTATAAAGGCAAGTTGTATTTCAGGGTATTGAATATGTTCACTCTCGTAGAAATGAAGCACATTGTCAAAACCAATGGCATAATCACTTAATAAAAAGGAATCTGTGTCTATATCCGGCTGAATGCCCCCTGAAGTACCTATTCTTACGATGTCCAGACTGGTTTTGTCTTCTTTTATGGTTCTTGTCTCCAAATCTATATTTACCAAGGCATCCAACTCATTCATGACAATATCAATATTATCGGTTCCTATACCGGTCGATACAACGGATATCCTCATTCCATTAAGCATGCCTGTATGTGTGATAAATTCCCTTTTTCCTTTTTCCAATTCAAGGGTGTCAAAATATTTAGAAACTAATGGAACCCTGTTTTGGTCGCCAACCACGATAACGGTTTCTGCCAGGTCTTCGGGTAGTAAATTGAGATGATATATACTATTGTCGGCATTTAGAATGAGTTCGGATGCACTCAGCTGCATACTACAGTTTTAAAATTCTGTCCGACTCAGTGTTATATAAGAAGTTATATTTTAAAGCACCTCCAAGATAATCTTCGTTGTCTCGTATTTGCGAATAATAATTGGTTTGCCCCTCCAGAATTTCTTTCCCTTTCCGAGTTAAACGCACAGGGTTAAAAGAAGAAAACAGTGGTCTTAAATTTGAAATTACACGTTCATACTGGGTATCGCCAAAACCATAAAAGCCTTGATTTTGGGTAAGGGAACTCAATAACTCCTTTTTAGATTTTGGTTTCTGCTGAAGAGAAAATTCCAAGACTCGATTCTCCAATTCGTTTAATCCATTCTTTATAGTCGGAAATCTGCGCAAGTGTACTTTGATTGCATCTGAGAGATAATCAAACTGATAATTATCAAAATCGATGAGGTTTTCTAATCGGATAGGATTATCGCTGCAATACAATTGCCAGACATAATCTGCATATTCAATATCGTTCTGAGATAATTTTATTTTATTCTCATAAGAATTCAGGAGTTGTTCATCGCTTAAATCATTAAGTCTGTATAAGCGATTTGTTTCATCTTCATCTCCACTGCACACCAGGTAAATTTCGGCATATCGCCGATGTTTCTTAAGCCAACTTAAAACTGCCAGCATATTTATCTGGCAAAAAAGGTCGTATTCAAACCAAAGGATAATCTGATCTTGTTGTTTATGATTACATAGGGAACGATATTCCTTTAGTGTTTTTTCAACAAACCACGATTTACTAACCTTATAATTTTTATGAAGAAAATCGAACCGGGTTTTCCAAAAGGACTCACTGCCCACATTGGTTTCCGTTTTACCCTCGCAAAGCATTTCACGCCAGGTGATTATTTCTCCCTTAAGTTTTAAAGTTTTTAACTTTTGGGTGAAACTATCCCCGTTGGTAATATGCAATTGGGAACTCATTATGAATGGGTTGTTTAGTTTATAACGTTTAAAAGTAACATTTAATCGAAAAAAACAAAAACAAATTAACAGAAAAACCTTATGAAATTTTGTTAAAAATATTTTTGCCTTATTTTGTTGGGCGTCAAGGGCCTTATTTTCTCAACCTCCAACACGTTTTGTCTTAAATCCCATTTCCTGTAATAAGATCATTATTTTGTCTCTGTAATCTCCCTGTATTATAATAGAATTATTTTTAAAAGTGCCCCCAACGCTCAATTTCTTTTTTAAATCCTGTGCCAATTTCTTAAAATCTTTCTCAGTACCAGTATATCCCTCCAGGATTGTAATTGGTTTACCTTTTCTTTTTTCGTATTTGCAAATTATGGGCTCTTTCTGAAGCCATAATTCGGGTTTCTTTGCATTAATTTTTTCTACTTCTGAAGAGATGTGCTCTGGAAATAGGTTCTTTAATTGATCTTTTAAATCCATTTTAAGACTAAAGTATTTTCTGGTAAAACATAAATTATTTCAAATTAAAATAAATTAGAAATAATTGAAATAAAATTAGTTATACATTTTTATTTAAAGTAATAATTCACTTTTTAATCAATCCAAGTTCAATCAGACGTTCACTCAAAAACTCTCCCGCAGTGATATCTATAAATTGTTTGGGATGTTCATCATCAATACAATTTTCTAGACAATTAAGTGGCATTCCACTAATAGGGTGCATGAAAAAAGGAATTGAATATCTTGATGTACCCCATAATTCACGGGGTGGGTTAATAACCCTGTGAACAGTTGATTTTAATTTGTCATTGGATAAACGTGAAAGCATGTCCCCAACATTGATCATTAATTGATCCGGGCTGGCTATGGCATCTACCCATTCACCCTTATGATTTTGAACTTGAAGACCTCTGCCATGAGCACCCATCAAAAGCGTTATAAGATTAATATCTCCATGAGCAGCTGCTCTAACAGCATTTTTGGGCTCATTTATAATAGGGGGATAGTGAATTGGTCTTAAAATAGAATTACCGTTTTTAATATATTTATCAAAGTAAGTTTCAGACAGATTCAGATGAAGAGCCAATGCTCTCAGGACATACTTGGCGGTCTTCTCCAACATCTTATAAGATTTTTTACCAACTATATTGAATTCTGGCATCTCTTTAACTATCACATTTTCAGGGTATTCAGCTTCCAATACTACATCATCCTCAACAAACTGGCCAAAATGCCAAAACTCTTTTAAGTCTCCTTCTTTTCTTCCTTTGGCATGTTCTTTCCCAAATGAGGTATAACCTCTTTGTCCGCCAATGCCCTCTATTTCATAAGAATCCTTTATGTCCTCTGGTAAATTAAAGAACTTCTTAACTTCACCATACAAGTCTTTTACCAGGTCATCAGAAAGAAAATGACCACTAAGTGCAACAAAGCCAATGTTCTCAAAAGCGCTGCCTATTTCTTTTATAAATTTTTCTTTTCGCTGCGGATCGCCACTTGTATAATCTCTTAGGTCTACACTGGGTATACTACTCATTGTTACGGTTTTTTAGTACTACCAAAGTTAATAAATATTAAGTGCAAATATGTGTATCATTTATACTGTTTTATTGAGGGCAATTTTGTTACATTTATACCCTAAATAAGCGCACAATCTATTCGTTGAAATATGCAATATTTAAGCAAGGGAATTAGTAAAGACAAGCTACTGGAGCTTTACCGGGCTATGCTGAAGCCAAGGATGATAGAAGAAAAAATGCTAATTCTCTTAAGACAGGGCAAAATTTCTAAATGGTTTAGTGGTATAGGTCAGGAAGCTATTTCCATAGGTGTTACGAGTGCTTTAGATGAAGATGAATATATTCTTCCAATGCACAGAAATCTTGGTGTTTTTACAACGCGAGGTATACCTTTATTCAGATTATTTTCACAATGGCAGGGTAAATCAAGTGGATTTACCAATGGCCGTGATCGAAGTTTTCACTTTGGAACACAGGAGTATAAAATTGTGGGAATGATTTCTCACCTGGGACCTCAGTTAGGAGTGGCAGACGGGATTGCTTTGGCTGATCTTCTAAAAAAGAGAAAAAAAGTAACGGCAGTTTTTACCGGTGAAGGAGCTACCAGTGAAGGCGACTTCCACGAGGCTCTTAATGTAGCCGCCGTCTGGGATTTACCGGTACTATTTTGTGTTGAAAACAATGGTTACGGACTTTCAACACCTATTTCAGAGCAATTTAAGTGTGAACATATTGCGGATAAGGGCAAGGGCTATGGAATGGAAACTCATATCATAGACGGGAATAATATTCTCGAAGTTTTTAGCACGGTCAATGACCTATGCGCGAGCATCCGGGAAAAACCAAGACCTGTTTTATTGGAGTTCAAAACATTTAGAATGCGCGGACATGAAGAGGCTAGCGGCACTAAATATGTTCCAAAGAAGCTCTTGGAGGAGTGGGCAGCGAAGGATCCTATAGAAAATTATGTGGAGTATTTGCACGCCCAGGGGATTCTATCTGAGGAGTTGGAAGTTGAATTCAAAAAAGAGATTATTCATGAAATAGAT
>NZ_JBATGR010000049.1:0-14754 GCF_049665975.1 Eudoraea sp. | reverse complement strand
GGGGTCAACCCTGACGAAGTTGTGGCTGTAGGAGCTGCTATTCAGGGAGGAGTTCTTACTGGAGACGTGAAAGATGTCTTGCTATTAGATGTTACTCCATTGTCCCTTGGAATTGAGACTATGGGAGGAGTAATGACCAAATTGATTGAATCAAATACCACTATTCCGACAAAAAAATCACAAGTATTTTCTACTGCTGCGGATAACCAGCCATCTGTTGAGATCCATGTTTTACAGGGAGAAAGACCAATGGCCACAGATAATAAGACAATTGGACGATTCCATTTAGATGGAATTCCACCAGCACAAAGAGGGATACCTCAGATCGAAGTTACTTTTGATATAGATGCTAATGGTATTATAAAGGTGTCGGCTACAGATAAGGCGACAAATAAAACTCAGGATATCAGAATTGAAGCTTCTTCCGGACTTACTGAGGAGGAAATCAAGAAAATGAAGGCAGAGGCAGAAGCTAACGCCGAATCTGATAAAAAAGCAAAAGAAATTGCAGATAAAATGAATGAGGCAGATAGTATGATATTCCAGACTGAGAAACAATTAACTGAGTTTGGTGATAAATTATCTGAGGACAAGAAAAAACCTGTTGAAGATGCCTTAACAGAGCTTAAAACTGCCTATGAAGGTAAAGATGTTGAGGTAATCACATCTGCACTTGATAAAATAAATGAGGCTTGGAAGGTTGCATCTGAAGAGATGTATAAGGCCCAGGCTGAAGCACAGCAAGCCGAAGCACCATCTAATGGTGAAGAGACTGCTTCTGAAGATACAAAAGAAGGAGATAATGTAGAAGATGTAGATTTTGAAGAAGTAAAGTAAAAGGAAATTTAAAGTGGATTTAAAGGGCGGTTATTCCGCCCTTTTTTATTTTCGGTATGCTATTTGTTTTCATGTTGAAGTATAAAGAAGTAATTTTGTTTCAATGCAAAAAAACTACGCTGCTTACATCTATAGGATAATATCGGTTATAGGATTTTTCTTATTGCCCTTAAAGACTTTTACCCAGGAGCCACAAATCTTTACAATAAAAGATTTTGACCTTCGGGGAACGGTAAAGTCTTGCCTGGTTATTACTGATTATGGCAAAGAAGAGTTCGAATTCAACAGGGATGGCCTGCTCACTAAAAATTTAACGGGCTATAATGAAACCGATTACGATATTACCTATTACAAATACTTGAACGGACAGTTGTTGGAAAAGCGTGATGAAGTTTATCGCGAAGGTCAGTTTGACAAACAGACTTCAATTGCGCATTTTTATGAAGTTGATACGACGGTTAATAAGAAAGTTTCGGAAAAAATTATTTCATATACCGGTGACGTTTTGGATATCTATGAGTATTCTTATAATGAAGATGGTAATCTCATAGAAATTGTAAGATCTAATAATCAAGGTTTAGACGAGACAAATATTGACTATAGCAGTTACAAGGGTGAAACTACAATAACCTATTTGTTAAATGGCGTAATTCTTAAATCTATAAGAACTTCTTTTAAAAAGAATAGAAAAGGGATAAAGAACAAGATAGTTTTGACCAAAGAATTTCTTGAGGGAAATCCCAATAAAGCGAAAGAGCGAATTTATGATTTAGAAGAAAGATTAACCTCTTTAAAGGAATTTACTTATGATGAAAATAAGAAGTCATTTGTAACCATTAAGACAGTTAATTATAAGTATAATAACGCAGACTTGCTTTCAAAAGAAGTTGCAAAAATTGATAAATCTGTCAGCACAAAAGATTATATCTATCAATTTGATGGTGAAAAGAAGGGTAATTGGGTTAAAAAGATCATAACACCAAAAAATCTATTTACTACTCGAAGAATAACGTATTATCAGGATGAATTAAAAATAACTGAAGAATAATAACAATACTCTTTAAACGGTTCAATTAAATCCTATAAGTTGTCATAGAGATCCTCAAAAACGGCTAGGCTTCCATAAATTTCTTTACGGGGAAGACCAACAAAATTAATACCTTGTTTGCTCATTTCTTATAAATCTCTCCAAAAGTTATCGGTATATAAAAATAAGAAAACGCGGCCACCACTTTGATTTCCGACTGCGTTATACTGTTGTTCTACTATGACCTTTGCCAAAAGCAAATGGCAGGAATTATTTTCCCTTGGAGTTATTGTAACCCATCTTTTGTGTCCTTCGAGCTCAGTGTCTTCAGGTATTAAAAAATGTAATTTTTTGGTATAAAATTTTATTGCTTCATCGTAATCTCTTACTAAAAGACTAATTGATGAAATATACTGTTTCAATTTTTTGCATATTAATCCCTGCTAAGTAAATTCTTCCATTCATTTTTCAGAATACCGTAACAGCAGGTATTCCTTTTATAGCCATCTAATAAATAAACATTTTCCCTGAGTATTCCTTCCAGAATTGCTCCCAGCTTTTCCACCGCTTTTCTCGATTGTATATTTCGTTCATCTATCCTGAAGGAAACTTTTTCAAACCCCAGTATGTTAAATGCATGGTTAATTAAGAGATGTTTCATTTGTTTGTTAAGACCGCTACCCTGAAATTTTTCACCTATCCATGTAGAGCCAATCTCCAACACCTTGTTTTTATGATCCATATTCATATATCTCGTACATCCGGCATAAGCCCTGGCTTGTTTGTCATAGATAATAAAGGGAAACGAGGATCTTTGCTTCTGTTGCTCCAGGGCTATTTTAACATATGTCCTAAGAGCCACAGGAGTTTCTATATCAGAAGGGGAATATTGAACAAGTTTATGTTCAGCAGCTACTGACTGTAACTTGGTGTAGTTATTCAGAGTTAGAGGCGAGAGTCTTACCCGATCATTTTCCAGAATTATTGATCTTATCATATAATCAAACTATTAATTAGTTCTTTTTTTACGATATGCCCTCCATCAAAAATATGTTCTTTAGCCTTGCCATTAAATATTGTCCGGCTTTTTTCTCTCTCAATTGATAGGCGTTCCTTGGTTAGGTATTCATCTTTATTACCGATGATTATAGTTATTTGAGTATTATTGCCTAAATGTGTAAAATCAGTTGCATTTAGTTCATTTGGAATACCACCCGCATAGAGCACTAATTGATTACATACAATTTTACGCTGAGCCACCCATCTTGCGGCCATCGAGACTCCTTGGGAATATCCAAATATAATAAGGTTACGATTGGAAAGGATCGTTTCTTCTTCCAGAATGGCATCAAGATAGTTGAGGTTATTAATTATTTCTGTTTCAGTATTTTCTTTTGTGAGCCAACTGGCACCGACGTGTTTGTAGGAGTTATTTAGATAATATTTAGAGGGTGCCTGCGGGGCAATAATGTAATTATCTTCAGGATTTAGTTCATCAAAATATTTTAGGAAATACTTGCTCAAATACCCGATTCCATGAAAAACTATCCATACATTTTTTGTTATATCTGTAAGTTCATTTAATGTTTCATAAGTGTTTGTGCTGCTATACCTGACAGATTTTTCCAAGGGTTTATTACTCATACCAGTTCTATTGTTATTAGTTGCATTTGAATGCTTAATTTTACGTAAAATTATTTCTATGGACGAATACAAGGACAAAATACTAAAGGTTTGCAATGATATTTGTAAAAATACCCTTATGGAAACCTTGGAAATTGAATTTGTTGATGTAGGTGAAAATTACCTTGTGGCTAAAATGCCTGTAACTTCTAAGGTTCATCAACCCGATGGCGTGCTACATGGCGGTGCAACTGTTGCTCTGGCTGAAAGTGTTGGCAGTGCTGCTTCTTATGTATTTCTCGACGGCCAAAAAGTTTTTGTCCGTGGTATTGAAACATCAGCAAATCATGTAAAGAGTATAAGTGAAGGGGAAGTATACGCCAGAGCCACAATTATTCATAAAGGGAGAACTACTCAATTGTGGGATATTAGGGTAACAGACATAAATGGGAACCTAATTTCAATATGTAAATTAACCACTATTGCCCTACCAAGAGCCTAGCATGTTTTTAGAACACATTGGCATAATTGAAACTCACTGGAAAAGTGAATTACCCGTTGTTGTTTACAGAAAACCCAATACCAATGAAGTAATCTCTATTTTCCAGCATGATTCGACTCTGCACCATATAAATGATTTTAGCGAGAAAGGGTTTGTTTTTGCCCCTTACAATAAGAAGGCTCCGGCAGTGCTAATTAGTGCGGACAAAGTTTATTCGCATGAATATCAAATAAGGGAGTACAAATTTGACACTCCTGATTTTGGAGCAATCTCGGGAGATGGGAGGGAATACCATATCGAAATTGTAAATAGGGGAATTAAAGAAATTAAGAATAATAAATTCAGGAAAGTAGTACTATCAAGAAAGATAGTCGTACCCAATAATTCCTCACCTATTCAAATATTTAGAAAAGTCCTTGACAGTTATCCTGATGCCTTTTGTTATTTTTGGTACCATCCAAAAATAGGTCTTTGGATAGGAGCTACACCCGAATTACTTTTTCTTAAACAAAATTCCACTTTGGTGACTATGTCTCTTGCGGGCACCAAAAAGAGTACAACCCCAGATAAACCTTCATGGGGTACAAAAGAAAAAGAGGAACAGGATATGGTTACCCAACACATAGTTCAAGAACTCAGGACTTACGTCCCCGATTTGTCAATTGGAAAGGTAAATTCCGTTAGGGCAGGGAATTTATGGCATCTAAGAACTAAAATCTGGGGAACAGTTGGGGATTTGGAATTAAAAAGTATAATTCAAGCATTACATCCTACACCGGCTATTTGCGGCTTTCCTGTAACTGAAGCAGAAGCTTTTATTAATAGGAATGAGAATTATGACCGGGAATTTTACACCGGATTTTTAGGAGAACTAAATATTGATAATGACAAAACTTCGCATCTCTTTGTTAATCTTCGCTGCATGCAAATAAAAGAGGATTCGGCTTTCCTTTATATTGGTGGTGGAATAACAGCCAATTCCAATGCTCAACAAGAGTGGATAGAAACAGTAGATAAAAGTGAAACCATGCTAAATATGATATTTAATTAAGTCATTTGATTGGATTTACACATTGTTCCGTCGTATTTTCGTGGTGCCTATGAAGTATTCTAGTATTCCTTCGGCTCAATCGGTTGTTTTCCATTGTAAATCAAGGGGTATAAAGAACGTTGTTATCTCCCCAGGTTCAAGGAACGCCCCATTGACCATTGGGTTTACTAATGACCCATATTTTTCGTGTTACAGTATTGTAGACGAGCGCTGCGCAGCATTTTTCGCCTTAGGCATGGCGCAACACTTACAAAAGCCTGTGATAGCTGTTTGTACATCAGGAAGTGCACTTTTAAATTATTACCCCGCAGTAGCAGAAGCTTTTTACAGCGATATACCACTTATTGTTATATCTGCGGATAGACCCGCTTATAAAGTAGATATTGGTGATGGTCAGACCATAAGACAGGAAACATTATTTGAAAAGCATATTGGTTATTCAGCCAATTTAAAACAAGATATCTCCCATGCTACCAATACAGTAAAGAAGTATGATCCCCACTTGTTTGCAAAAGACTATAGTTTAGATCAATTGCAGTCTCAAATACAAAGTTTTAATGATGCAGAGTTAAATAATTCTTTAAAGGTGGCATTTACCCAAAAAAGCCCTGTACACATAAATATTCCTTTTGAAGAGCCTTTATATGATGTCGTGGAAGATTTGAAGCTAGCTCCATTTTGTGTCCCTTTTATTTTGGAGAAGAACAGTGAGGAAATCAATTGGGATGATCTTGCCCGAACTTGGAATTCATGTGAAAAGAAAATGGTTATTATAGGTGTAAATAATCCTGATAGCATTAATGTTGAGTATTTAAATATCCTTGCCAAGGACGATTCTGTAATAGTTTTTACGGAAGTTACTTCAAATGCTTATCATCAAAATTTTTTCCCAAGTATAGATAGTATAATTGCGCCAATTGAAAAATCTAATGACAAAGAATTACTCGCTGTGGAATTACAGCCGGAACTATTAATTACGATGGGGGGGCTTATAGTTTCTAAAAAGATAAAAGCATTTCTCAGAAACTATAAACCAAAACATCATTGGCATGTAAATAGTAAAAAAGCCTATGATACATTTTTTAGCCTTTCAAAGCACATAAAGGCAGATGAAAATTGGTTCTGCGAAAACGTTTTAAAGCAGAGGTTTAAGCTGCAAAGTAATTACTACAGCAGATGGAATAAAGCCAAACAAAAATATCTGAGGAGAAGAAAAACTTATATAAGTGAAATTCCATTCACAGATTTTTTGGCTTTTCAAATTATTTGTTCTGATATTCCTAAAAACTATCAGCTACATCTGGCAAACAGCTCAACCGTGAGATACGCGCAGTTATTTGATTTGGATCCTTCACTTAGCGTATATTGTAATAGAGGAACAAGTGGCATTGACGGGAGTACTTCTACCGCAATTGGTTCGTCAGTTCATTCAGTGAATCCTACATTACTAATAACGGGAGATCTGAGTTTCTTCTATGACAGCAATGGCTTGTGGAATTCTTATAGGCGAGACGATTTTAGAATAATAGTCATCAACAATGGCGGTGGTGGCATTTTTAGAATTTTACCGGGTATGGAAAATACTCAGAATTTTGAGACCTATTTTGAGACAGTGCAGGATTTAGAACTGCAAAAACTTTGCTCGCTATTTAATATAAATCATGTGGAAGCTGTAGATAAGAAAACCTTAAAAACCGCCTTGTCAACCTTTTATTCACCTTCCAAATCGCCAGTGCTTTTAGAAGTAAAAACCCCCCGATTATTAAACGATAAAATTTTGCTTACTTATTTTGATTTCATATCTTAGAATATTATTAAATCCTCTTAAAACACGAATACTATGAGCAGCAGAAGAGATAATCTCATTCAGCAGTACGCTGCTGATATCAAGGATAAATTTGGTCAAATCCCTGATATGGATCTGCTTACAAAAGTAGCTATTGGTCTGGGTCCTGCGATCTATAATTCGGATGCTTCCAAAGTGTCGGGAACAGACAGTTCTGAACTGGAAACTGTAAAGAACAATTTTTTATTAAAAAAATTAGGCCTAACAGATGGTCCTCATCTAATGGAAGGTATTAATGGAGTAATTAGTACATATGGTACCTCTGAGAGGAACAAACATCGTGCGGTAGTTTATTATATATTGGCAAAGCACTTTAAAAAAGAATCTGTTTATAACTAGAACATTTAAAAAGCCGTTCTTTTAATGAACGGCTTTTTTTATACCTTTTTACATAGAACGACTTCATGATAGAATTAGGAAATTATAATACATTAAAAATTCTAAGAGAAACGGCCGTAGGATTATTTTTAGGAGACGATGACGTGGATGATTTATTACTTCCGTTAAAATACATTCCTGACGATTTTAATATTGGGGATGATATCAATGTCTTTTGTTACCTGGATCATGAAGAACGACCTATTGCGACAACACTTAAACCACTAATTAAAAGAAATACTTTTGGATGGCTTAGAGTGGCCGAGGTAAACGAATTTGGCGCTTTTTTGGATTGGGGCTTGGAAAAACATTTGCTTGTACCCTTTAGGGAACAGCAGATAAAAATGATTGCAGGAGAATGGTATGTAGTTTTTTGTTACCTCGATGAAAAGACTTTCAGACTGGTAGCTTCATCCAGATTGAATAAATTCGCGAAGAATGAAGATATATTACTCAGCCCTAATGATGAGGTAGATCTATTGGTAAGCAGGCAATCTGAATTAGGTTGGGATGTCATAATTAATAATAAATACCAGGGACTTGTTTTTAAAAGTGAGGTATTTCAACCCATGCAGGTTGGAGCAACTTTAAAAGGGTATGTAAAGAAAATTCGTGAGGATAATAAAATTGATGTTGTTTTAAAACCAATTGGTCATTTGGGACTTGAACCTGCGGCTAAGCAGATCTTTGAGCAGTTAGAATTAGCAGATGGATATATTCCGCTTCATGATAAATCAGCTCCGGAGGAAATACGGGAAATGTTTCAGATGAGTAAAAAAACCTTTAAAAAAGCCATAGGAGCCCTTTACAGGGATCGAAAAATTGACATAAAAGAAGACGGCATATACAGGGTGTGAATCTGATTATTTTTCAATAGTTTTAAACAATTACCTAAAACGTATATAATTCTTTCCATTAAATCTGTTATTTTTGCCTGAATAACCTTATTTATTTTGTTGATAATAAGCTTTTTACTTAATTTTAACCGTTGACCCCCTAAATAAAATATAAAATGCCCTTTATTGAAGAAAGCGATTTATTAGAATTACATAAAGATATTGACAAAGCACAGATTATAAATGAACGCTTGTTAGATCAAATAAAATTTAAGAATAAAGAATTAAAAAGAAGTAAGGTCCAAAGAAATATCCTTGCCGGTGTAACTACACTTTTTTTAATTGGAACTATTGGAATTATTTCATATATCGGGGGGCTTAGCAGTTCTAATTCCTATGACAATCAAAATTTATTGGTTTCTATTGATAGTCTGGACGCTATAAAAACCAGAATAGATAATCTTCAAATAAAAAATGAAGAATTAAGCTTGGTAAAGGAATTCTATCTGGCTAAGAAATTCTTAGAAAAAGAAAAAATATATTCAGTTCAGGTTAAATCCTTTGTTGATAATAATCTTACCCTGGCCTCAGAATCTTTGACAAATACCATGTTTGTTAAAACCAACCCTTTTTACTCTTATTCACTGGGTAATTTTGAAACATTGGAAGAAGCCAGGTCCTTCAGATATCAATTGGTTAAAATGGGCTTCGATGATGCATTTGTGGCCTCATATCAGGATGGGAAGCGAATAAAAATTGAAGATCCTTATTAGTGACCAAATTTAGAGCTTGGCTGAGTGCGGCCCGCCTAAGAACCCTTCCCTTATCATTGTCAGGTATTTTCGTAGGTACAGCTGTGGCGAATATTTACGGTTATTGGGATTTGCATATTTTTATTCTTGCTTTATTAACAACAGTTGCTTTTCAAATTACATCGAATTTTGCAAATGATTATGGTGATGGAGTAAAAGGAACAGACAATGAAGACAGAATTGGACCCAAACGGGCTTATCAAAGCGGTCAACTGTCTAAAATGGAGTTAAAAACTGGTATTCGTATCTCTGTTGTTATTGATTTATTCCTGGTCTTCCTGCTTTTGTACTTTGCTTTTGAAGAAGAAGATATAAAGTATATAGTTTTATTTGTAGTACTTGGAATAGCAAGTATTTGGGCTGCCATTAAATATACTGTTGGGAGCAATGCATATGGTTATAAAGGCTTTGGTGACCTTTTTGTATTTACATTTTTCGGACTATTGAGTGTTCTGGGTTCTATGTTTTTATATACAAAGTTTTTAACATCTACGGCAGTGCTTCCTGCTGCTTCTATAGGATTTCTTAGTACGGCGGTACTTAATTTAAATAACTTAAGAGATATAGAATCGGATAAAAAAGCTAATAAGAATACGGTAATTGTCAAAATAGGGCTTTCTAAAGGGAAAGTTTACCATTACGCCCTCATTTTTATGGCTTTTATTAGTATGCTAGCTTTTATATGGAATCATTACTATTCATGGAAAAGTGGAATATGTCTGATCGCATTTGTACCTCTTTTTATTCATTTAAGGTTAGTGAGTAGAATAGAAAATCCCCGGAATTTTGATCCTGAATTAAAAAAAGTGGCACTGAGTACTTTTCTGTTGGGATTCTTGTTTTATATCGGGTATAATTATTTTTTGTAAATTTGAGAAGACATAACCCACAAATACCATACTTACTTTGGAACAAGCTATAAAAATTCTTATTGTAGAAGATAATGTGATTATTGCAGACGATATGCAATCGATGTTGGAGGAAATAGGATATGAAATTGTAGATAATGTTATTGTTTACGAACAAGCAGAAGAGGTTTTAAAAAATAATCATGTAGACCTGGTGCTTATTGATATCATTTTAGCATCAGACAAAACGGGAATTGATTTAGGGAAACATATTAGAGAGCATTATAATATTCCCTTCATTTTCGTCACTTCCAATTCTGATAGGGCTACTGTAGAGAACGCTAAGACAGTAAAACCTAATGGCTACCTTGTAAAACCATTTGAACAGCAGGATCTGTATACTTCTATTGAGATTGCACTTTCAAATTTTGATTACTCAACCAAAGAAGGAGGACAGGAACATCCGGAAGATGAAGAGAGAGTAGTATCCAATTCTGTTCTCAAAGATTCGATTTTTGTCAAAAAGCAGCACCTTTATTATCGCATTCAGTTTGGAGATATTCAGTTTATAAAGGCAGACAATGTTTACCTGGAAGTAAATACAATAGACAAGAAATTTCTGGTAAGATCTCCTTTAAAAGATTATTTAGAGAAATTACCCAAAAATAAATTCTACAGAGCGCATAAATCTTATATCGTAAACGTAGATCATATAGATGCTATTAATTCTAAGGATATTATGATAAATAATACCCTCATACCAATTTCCAAGGATTTTAAAGAGTTTATTATTTCTGCTATGAACTCATAGTTTTTAGCTTTTTAGCAGTTTTATCTTATCAGAATAGAGCCTTAGATCTCTTTTTGATGGCCATCATAAGGCCAATCACAACACATTTTAACTACTTCACAACAATTATTTTTCTCCATAGAAGAATTGGAATACTTTGGCTATATAATTAATCGATTAATTTTTTTCATTTTCATATAGTGTTCTCGTAAAAGAGTCTTGTCTTAGTTGGCAGGGCTCTTTTTGATTATGACCATTTTAAATTAAACCGGATTTCTAATTTACATGGATTTAAGTCTCGATTAAAGGCTAAAAAAGCGGGTGAAATGCAAATAATGACTGTAAAATGCAATTTCACAACATAATTATGCACTTACACAACAAAATCCCGAATCCTAAATTTCTAGGTAATAAATTTGAAGCGCTTATACAGCACCCCAAATCTTATCATTAATATATCACAGTTTAAAAGGCTATGCTTTGAGCGTAGTCTTTTTTTAATTTATCCAGATAAATTATCGAGATGATTTGTAGAATACATGTGGAAAATTCAAGGTGTTATGGAAATAAAAGGTAGGATGAGAATATATTTTTAATGAACTTCATTTTACCAAGAGTTCAATAGACAACAGTTTCATTCTACTTTACAACAAAAATTTAAACACTAGGCAAATTAATGGTAAGTTTAAATTGTTGTTACGGGTTTTAATTTTATAATTATAATCAAATCAAAATAGTATTTGGCAAATATCCCAAAGCTTGTTATGGCAAAATCGCTGGGTAAAATTTTAGTAATATTTTTTCTTTCTTTAGTTCAAAATGTCGAAGCGCAGGTTTTAGACACCTTGGATGAAAATGCATTGGATGTATTCAAGGATAAGCAAAGTGTTACTGAAAGGTCCGATTATTTCTTTAATACATTACATAGGTATAATGAAAACTCCGCCTATGATTGGCTAGATGAGGTTAATGTTTATCTAAACTCCGCAGAGAAGTCGGGAGATTCTACGGCCATAAATAATTATAAGCTCATGCAGTCTCAAATTTATTATGATTTGGGCGACTATGACAAAAGTGTGGCTATAGCTAATGACCTGTATTCAGTAAAAGATAGTCTCGACCTGAAGACCAAGAGGTATATGTTAGATCTTATAGATAATAACTATTCCCAGTTACAGCTATATGGAAAGCAAGTTGAGATCAGACAGGAGAAAAGAGATTTGGGATTCTCTGAAAATATTACCTTTTATGATATTTATTCGAATCTAGGGTTGCATAGAAAAGCCATGCAAGATTACATCATGGATATGAAAAAGACCATTGATAACAGTGATCTCTACGGTCTTGCGGAATACAATAATAATGTTGGGCGGTATTTACTTCTGGATAAATCTTCTTCCGTTGCATTAAGTAATTTTAAAAAAGCTAAGGGATATATAGACGTATATTTAAATGATGTAACCCAGGTTAAGACGGAGAAGGAATTGCAGGATGCCAAATTATTAAAAGGCATTATAGAAGGTAATATTGGAAAGTCCTATTTGCAACTAAAACAATTTGAAGAAGCATTACCCTATTTAGAAAACAGTATAGGTTTAATAAAAGAAAATAATATTGGTCAGTATTCCGAAGATGTCGTAGAAAATAGTTTGGCACTTGCAGATTGTCACCTGCAATTAGAAAATTTTCAAAAAGCAAAGGATATTTTAAGTGAAGCTCTCAATCCCATTAAGACAGAACATGTTATTAAGAAAAATAGATTACTGGCAGCATATTACGACAAGATTGAGGATTATAAAAATGCAAGTTTTTACTTGAAGAAAAATGTAAGGATTGCCGATTCTATTAATATCAATGACTCATCACTTAAAAAACAACAGCTTTCTACGGTTGCAAAATATGAAATAGAGAATTCCAAACGAATGATAGATGCGCAAAAGCTGGAAATGGAACGCGCAAGAAATGAAATGCAGGCTAAGGATGAGCAAATAAACCTGGTTTTTATTTCTTTGATTTTTACACTTCTGGGTTTTGCGGGATTAGTTTATGCTTATTTAAAAAGTATAAAGAATCAACGTCTGATTGCCGAACAGAAGCATATAATTGAAAATTCTCTGGTTGAAAAAGATTCTTTACTTAAAGAAATCCATCATCGGGTAAAAAACAACCTGCAAATGGTATCGAGCCTTCTGAGTTTACAAACCAAAAATACACGAAGCAAAGCGGCCATTGAAGCCCTTGAGGAAGGAAAGAGCAGGGTAAAAGCTATGGCTCTAATACATCAGAAGTTATATCAAAATGATGATTTATCTGTAATTGAAATGCAGGGTTACATAGAAAGTTTGGTAAATAGTGTACAATCGGTATTCAAAAAAGGAGGACATAGTATTAATATAACTATTGACGCTGAAGGTGTTGAACTGGATATTGACAGGGCCATACCTTTTGGATTAATACTAAATGAGTTGGTTTCTAATTCCTTTAAATATGCATTTCCCGACGACGATGACGACGGCAAAATATATATCCACCTAAGAAAAAACGGCGACCAGGGATTCTTTGAATATACCGATAATGGTATAGGGCTCGATGAAGAATCTGAAGAAAGGGCCAATTCATCTATGGGGATTCGATTAATGAAACGCCTGGTAAATCAATTACAATCTACATTAAATATTGATAAAACTACAGATGGTGTTCGTTTTTGGTTCAATTTTAAATAAATTTGAACTTCTAATTGTACCATTATGAAAATTACTTTTTTAGGACACGCATCCTTATACGTTGAGGTAGGCCATTTCAAGATTTTAGTCGACCCTTTCATTACGGCCAACGACAAGGCAACCGGAAAGGTTGATATAGAAGATTTGAATCCCGATTATATCCTTGTTACACATGCACATCAGGACCATATCCTGGATGTAGAAGCCATTGCTAAAAGATCTGATGCGGTAATTGTTAGTAATTATGAGATTGCTATGCATTATCAGGCCAAAGGGTTCAAGGTACATCCAATGAACCACGGCGGTAACTGGAATTTTGACTTTGGAAAAGTAAAATATACGAATGCCATACACACTTCTTCCTTTCCCGATGGCTCATATGGCGGACAGCCTGGTGGATTTATCATCTCCTCAGATGGCAAGCAACTTTACATTGCCGGAGATACAGCTTTAACTGCAGATATGAAATTAATTCCTTTGACCCATCAATTAGATCTGGCCATTTTACCCATTGGAGATAATTTCACTATGGGTATTGAAGATGCAGTTCTGGCGTCAGATTTTGTTTCTTGTGATACTGTCTTGGGATATCATTATGATACTTTTGGTTATATAGAAATTGACCATAAGAAGGCTCAGGAAGAATTTGCAAAAGCCGGCAAAAAATTGCATCTGTTACCAATAGGGGAGGCAATTAAAATTTAATTATCTGTACTGGCTTCTCAGTACTATTTTATGCAATAGCTTTGGAAAGAATCGTTTCAGGTAAATACCTTTAATTTCTTTACCTCCAATATAAACTTCATATTTTTTTTGTTCTATGGCCCGGATCATTTTTCTGGCAAATATCTCCACAGGCATACCTTGCTCCGTTGCAGTATCATTTCTATTTTGAGAAGAACCATCTCCTATTAAAGCATTTATGGCCACCTTGGTCTGAACAAAACCAGGACATACCAGGGTTACATCTATACCGTCCTTATCGTGTTCCATCCTAAGCACATCAAAGAAACCGTGCAAGGCGTGTTTGGCAGCGCAATAACCAGATCTGTATGGAGACCCAAATTTGCCCATTAAACTGGTCACAGTAACAAATTGCCCACTCTTTTTTGAGATAAAATGAGGCAAGACCTCTTTAGTAAGGGCAACGGTTCCCAAATAATTTACAATTATTAATTTTTCATAAACTTCCAAACCTGTCTCCATGATTAAAGAGCGTTGACTTATTCCTGCATTGTTTATTAGGATGTCAATTCTCCCATATATAGCTATTGCAATTTTTACACTATTACCCACTGTGCTGAAACCGGCAAGATCCAAAGGCAAAACTGCCACATTCTCCGGATATTTGCATTTCTGTTTTACCAGGATGAGTTGCTTCTCATTCCGTGCCGATATAATAAGCTTATAGCCTTTATGACTTAATTCATAGGCCAGAGCTTCTCCAATTCCGGAGGAAGCCCCGGTTAACCATATTATTT
>NZ_JBATGR010000048.1:0-3969 GCF_049665975.1 Eudoraea sp. | reverse complement strand
ACTAAACAGGATAAAGATGACAGGCAGCAAAGGATAAAAAGGGGCCTTAAAGTGCGGTGATGCAGGCTTTTTTTTTCGCAACACAAACACCCCTGTAACAGTAAGGGCAGCGCTAAGCTGTAAAATAAATCCACAATACAGCAGAACACTTTCAAAGCTGCCTGTAAGCACATAGGCGATGCTTAACAGGGCTTGCAACCAAACTGCTGTCACTGGAAGGTTATTCTTATTCTTCCGTTGTAAAAATTGCCAGAGCTTAAAGTCCTTACTCATAGCAAGTGATACTCGCGGTCCCACCCAAACCATGGCACTTATACTGGAAATTAAAAAGAAAGAAATTAGAATATTAATGGTTTTGGCACCCTGGTTGCCGAATATATTGGAAGCATAGACATGTCCAATATCCAGTTGCCCTCGCAGTTCCTCCAAAGTCCCGTGCTTTAAGAAGACAAGTTGCATAAACACATATAACACAGCAACAAGGAGTGTTCCCCGGACAAGCGCTTTTGGAAGATTAATCCTGGGGTTGTCTATCTCTTCAATGATATAAGATGCGGCGTTCCAACCAGTATACGAATAACTCACATATACAAAAGCTATGGCAAATGAAGGTGTTATAATCTCTATTGTCCATGAATTGGAAAAGTTGAGTGCGGAATCAATTTGGGTATAGTAAAGCCCTATAAGGATAAGAAAGAGGATCAATAAGACCTTGAACCAGCTGGCATAGGATTGAAATTTACTACTCACATTAAGGCTGAAAGAATGTATAACCGATATTATTAGTATTACTGCAACAGCCAAAAAAGTGTTATTAACGTGCAGTACATTACCTAAATAGGCACCCAAAGCCATAGCGGCGAGGGCCACCGGGGCTGCAAATCCCACAGTTAGAGAAACCCAGCCCGAAAGATATCCTGCCAGCGGATGAAATAATTTTGACAGAAAAATATATTCACCGCCAGATTTATTAATGGCACTTCCTATCTCTGCGTAGCAAAATGCCCCTGCAAGGGCCATGACACCCCCTAATGACCACAGCAATAGAATAGACCAGGTATTGGAAACATCCTGAAGCTGAAACCCCAGGCTTGTAAAAACACCGGTCCCAATCATATTGGCAACCACCAGGGCCGCACCTACTTTCCAGCCAATCTTGTTTGTCGTCTTACTCAGATTTTATTTGATTTAAATGGTAATTATGAATATAAAAAAACCCCTTCAAAAAGAAGAGGTTTTTGCTATATTATATATCTTTTACCATTTGCCCAGAAGTATCCTGGTACCATTACGAATTAACTCTACACCACCATTTGTTTCTCCAAATTCCTTCCATGCTTTTCTTCGGGCTTCAACCTGATCAGGGCTAAGAAGGGCATCAATGCCTGCCATTGCTGATTTAAAATCTTTATAGCCTTGAATAACCATATGGGTTTCACCATGTGGTGATCGACCAGAATTGACACTGCCCAAAACCGTTAACCTGACATCTGATTTAAACTTGGAAAAATACTTTTCGCGGGCGGTTTGAAATGCATCATTATCGGAGACTTTAATGTAAAGATAATGTTGTATAGGCCAAACCGCACTAGCCTCAGTAGCCCCATATGTTGCAATGCCCTTGCCCATAGAAGAACTAAACGAACCTTTGATATGCTGATTTACTCTTGTTAAAAATAAGTCCCAGGTATCGTTTTGCTGTCCGGAATATTGAGCTCCCATGGCTTCCAATGAACCAGAAAACCCAATGGAATGCGTATAATTATTATCACTATCATTAAAGTGGTTTTCAAAAAAACGAACGGTAACACCATCCTTTTTATGCTCTTTAAAATAATCTTCGACTAATTTTAAGACGGCCGCCTCATCTTTAGGTTCTACACTAAAATTGTAATAGGTCCAGTAGAAATCCTGTGCATTTGCGGAAAATGCAGCGAATAGAAATAAATAAAGTACTAGATTTTTCATTGTATATAATTATATTAGATTACTAAATAAAGTTAAAAGGAAACCAGATAAGTATACAATTTTTTAAAAAAATAAAGTGCCCATTATAGGACGAAAGACACTTATTATTGTCCGTATGAGTATATTTATTTATCGGCCTTTATAATTCAGACTTTTTTGCTGTCGAGAAGATATTTGGACTCATCCTGCGGCCTATTAAATTAATTCTTATGTTTATAGTTCCTAAATAATTAATCATGGGAACACGAAGAGACTTTGTTCAGAAAATTACCGCTTCCGCGGTAGGGCTGCCAATATTATACAATTCTACACAACTTTTTGCGGGGACAACGAGTTCTTATGAAGGACCCGTATTGAGGGTGGCTATTATGGGATTGGGGAGTTACGGAACTCGTGTTGCAAAAGCCATGAAAAGCTGTAAGCGAGCTAAACTTGTTGGGGTAATTAGTGGAACACCTTCAAAAGTTACTCAATGGCAGGCAACATATGATATTCCGGTAAAGAACTGCTACAATTATGAAAACTTTGATCAAATAAAGGACAATCCTGATATTGATGCCGTTTACATAATTACTCCAAACGGACTGCACTGTGAATTTACCAAACGAGTTGCCTTTGCCGGAAAACATGTGATCTGCGAAAAACCAATGGGCATCAATGCCCGGGAAGGACAGGAGATGGTAGACGCCTGTAAGGCCGCTAATGTTAAATTATTGATAGGATATCGAATGCATTTCGAGGCTAAAACCCTCGAAATTGTACGTATGAGCAGGGCTGGGGAATTTGGAAAAATTATTTTCTTTCAGGGGCAATCTGGTTTTATTATTGGTGATCCCAATCAATGGCGATTAAATAAAAAATTGTCTGGGGGTGGAGCTATGATGGATATCGGTATTTACTCCATTAACGGAGCACGTTATATGATAGGGGAAGAACCTATTTGGGTGACCGCACAGGAGACTAAAAACGACCCCGTAAAATTTAAAGAAGGAATAGATGAAACCATTCAGTTTCAATTAGGATTCCCCGGGGGTGCAGTGGCCTCATGCCTTTCAACCTATGCAGTAAATCATCTGGATAGATTTTACCTTGCCGGCATAGATGGGTGGGCCGAAATGAAGCCGTCTACGGGTTATGGACCTATTAAAGCCCGCACGCATAAAGGCGAACTAACAGATCCCCACATTACCCACCAGACCGTACAGATGGATGAAATGGCGGGAATAATTTTAGAAAATAAAGAACCTGCTATTGCTGTTGATGGAGAAGAAGGGGTTAAGGATATGAAAATTATAGATGCTATTTTCAAGGCTGTAAAAACCGGCAAAAAGGTAGCATTCACCACCACTTGAAATTAAACACCTGTGTAGGTTATTCTAGCTATTTTGAAATAGCAATTTTGTTAGATAAAATTGGAAACTTAACGCTTGCAAATACTACAATTATGTGCAATTCTTGCTATAAAACAATTGGATTAAATTCAAAATGGTTTTTTCTATTGACCGCAATTCTAATATTTTCATCCTGTAAAGAAAGACAGGAGGAGACAGCAAATGAGCCTGTTTTGAGTATTAGCAAGGATAATGAAGGGATAACCGTACCCGATGGGTTTGGGGTAATAAAGGTGGCAGATTCTTTAGGGGCACCTCGCCATATCGCTGTTAACTCTAATGGAGGTGTTTATCTGAAGTTAAGAAAACCAATTGATGGAGAAGGTATAATTTACCTTGAAGACCACGATGGAGATGGGATAGCTGATGCAAAAAAAGGATTTGCAGATTATGGCGGAACCGGGATATATCTGGGTAAAAAATATTTATATGCATCATCCGATGAGGAAATTTTTAGATATAAGCTGAATAGTGAAGGGCTGGTTGTAGATCCTGGAAAGCCCGACACACTTGTAACCAAACTGGTAGCTGGAAGAACACATGCTACCAAATCCTTTACACTGGATACGGCTGGATACATTTACGTTAATATTGGCGCATATTCCAATGC
>NZ_JBATGR010000047.1:0-18619 GCF_049665975.1 Eudoraea sp. | reverse complement strand
AAAAAGAGCATAACGCTGGAGGCGCTATTCATCAATCCGAAAACAATTCCCAATTTTATCTTGTAGTTTGCACTATTATGGAAGTGTCATAACTTCTGAGAAGTCTAACAATTTCTGATTTACATTTTTAAGTTGTATCCTGTATAATTTAGAAAATGATTTTTGTGAACGTTTATTATAATTCGTATAAACCGTAAGCTTTAAATATGTGGAAGTTAATTTTTTATTGCCCTTATACGTCACGTTAATCTGCCAATCCCTTGGAAAAGGCTCATAAATGAAGAATTCTTCGGATGAATACCCTCTAATTTTTTCATCTCTAATCCTGTCAGGATTACTTTTATTGGTATGTTCCCAGGTGAAATATTGCTTATCCGGGTTAACGAATTGCAAATCAAATTCTGCCTCACTATCATTCCATTCAAAAAGGATTCTGGTTCTTTCTTGTCTCGATGTATTCATATTTGAAAAAACTAAATCAGGATTTTCTGAAATATCTTTTTTATGCAGTAATAACAAATTCTTAAACTCCTCTTTTACGATTCTGTTTATACCTTTATTATCCCCTGGGAAAAAGCCTTCATTAATAAGGTGCAGATACCGAACATGCAAATTTGCAGCTCTTTTATAATTACCAGTTACTACATAATTGTTGGTGAGATCACGGTAGGATTGCGCGTAACTTGGTCGTAACCAAAATATTTTTTTATAAAATTCAGTTGCCAATTCAGGCTTATCAGACACTTCCAGGGCATAAGCCAAAGCCTTACATTGAACTGCATTTTTAAAAAGTCCGATATTTTGCTGTAATAGTTCCATTGCATAATCTCGGGCTTCTTTTGCTGAGAAAAATAAATAGGAATCCAGAATAAAGTATGGGTCGGTTTTTAAGGTTATCGCATAATGCTCATAGTGCTTTTTAGCCTCTGTGAGATTAGTACTTCCATAAAGGTCTTTTAAGTAACTGGGAGAATTTCTTAAAACACCTTCCTGATCAAGAGCATCATCCTGATAGATATTATCCCTCAATTTAGCATAATCATATAATAAATTGGTACCTGGTTCTCTTACGATATTTGTGCCTATGGTATTGATTATAATAACTCCTCCACCGGCTATAGGACCATATCTGCCTACTGCTAAAATACTGGGTATAACAGTTACTCTATCAATGTTTTGTATATTTAAGTACAACGGTGCTTGCGTCATAACTATTCCATCAACATCAAAAATAGCCGGTGCAGGATTGTTTATCGAAGATCTTCCTCTCAGAAAAGCAGCCCTTTCGGTTGAGAAGCCATTAATTCCTCCGACATTTCCGATACGTAAATTAGGTATCTTTCCCCGCAAGGCAGTAAGTATATCTACTGCACCAGGGTTCAAATTCTCACTGCCAACAATGTACGCGGAAGTTCCTAAGTAGTTCTTGTGAATATAACCGAATGCAGTGTTAATAATCCCCTTATCCCTTGCGTATTGATGGCGCAAATAGTCCTGGCTCCTGCGATTTATCCTCTTTACAACCTTAACCTCATCAAGTTCTTCAATTTTCATTTCCATAACGATGTTTAGTCTGCTTGTAACATCCTCCACGATGATCTCTTCATCTTTCATTCCCATATAACTAAACACCAAAATATCTAATGGCGAAGCCTTAATCTGATAATATCCATTTTCATCCGTTATTGTGCCGTTTGACGTATCAGAAACCTTAACAGTTACATTCTCAATGGGCGATGTGCCATCTGTAACTCTTCCAAAAACCAAATTTTCATTATCCTGGGCAAAACTGATTTGAACAAAGGCAAATAAGATCAAAATCCAATTATTTTTCATATTGTAATACATTACTTACACTTTTTAACTTAAATATATGCAATTTAACGTAATAGCAGAAGTATAAAATCTGAACTTCCAACTTCGCACTTCAAATTGCCTACAGTAAAGGAAGGTTTTGGGTAATATAGGATGTCTAAGAATAATAGCATTCAATCCTCCAAGCAGTGCAACTAATATCCATGAGCCTCCGGTAATCCAATTTCCTCTTTTAAATTACGCTGCTATGGAAGGCTCATTACCTCTGAAAAGTCTAACAATTGCTGATTCACGTCTTTAAGCCGTAACCTGTACAATTTGGAAATTGCTCTTTGCGAAGGCGTATTATAATTCCTATAAACCGTTAACTTTAAATATGTGGCGGTTAATTTTTTATTGCCTTTGTAGGATACATTTACCTGCCAATCTTCCGGTAGCGGTTCATATATAAAGAATTCTTCTGAGGAGTACCCTTTGATTTTCTCATCTCTGATCCTGTCCGGATTACTTTTAGTGGTATGTTCCCAGGTAAAATATTGTTTCTCGGGGTGAACGAATTGTAAATCAAATTCTGCTTCACTGTCATTCCATTCAACAAGGATTCTTGTTCCTTCTTGCCTCGTTATATCCTTTGGAGGTAAAACTAAACCGGAATTTTCTGAAATAACACTTTTATGCTGGGTTAGCAGATTCATAAATTCCTCTTTCACTATACCACTTATACCGCTTTTATCTTTTGGAAAAAACCCTTCATTAATGAGGTGCAGATAACGTACATATAAATTAGCAGCCCTTTTATAATTACCGGTTGCTACATAGTTATTGGCAAGGTCCCGGTAAGATTGCGCATAACCTGGGCGCATCAAAAATATTTTTTTATAATATTCATTGGCCAAATCGGGTTTATCCGTTACTTCCAGCGCATAAGCCAAAGCCTTACATTGAACTGCATTTTTAAAAAGTCCGATATTTTGCTGCAATAGTTCCGTTGCATAATCTCGGGCTTCTTTTGCTGAGAAAAATAAATAGGAATCCAGAATAAAGTATGGGTCGGTTTTTAAGGTTATCGCATAATGCTCATAGTGCTTTTTAGCCTCTGCGAGATTAGTACTTCCATAAAGGTCTTTTAAGTAACTGGGAGAATTTCTTAAAACACCTTCCTGATCAAGAGCATCATCCTCATAGATATTATCCCTCAATTTAGCATAATCATATAATGAATTGGTACCTGGTTCTCTTACGATATTTGTCCCTCTGGTATTAATTATAATAACTCCGCCAACCGCTAAAGGGCCATATCTGCCTGTAGCTAATAGACTGGGTATTACAGCAACTCTTTCAACATTTTGTATTATTAAGAATAGCGGTGCTTGTGTCATAACTATTCCATCAACATCATAAATAGCAGGTGCAGGATTGTTTATTGAAGATCTTCCTCTCAGAAAAACAGCCCTTTCGGTTGTACGGCCATCAGAACCTTTAACAGTTCCAATACGTAAATTAGGTACCTTTCCCCGCAAGGCCGTTAGTATATCTACTGCACCCGGGTTCAAATTCTCACCACCAACAATGTATGCGGAAGATCCTAAGTAGTCCTTATGAACATAACCCAATGCAGTGTTAATAATACGCTCATCCCTTGCGTATTGATGGCGCATATAGTCCTGGCTCCTACGATCTATCCTATTAGTAACTTTAACTTCATCAAGTTCTTCAATCTGCATTTTCATTACAATGTTTAATCTAGTTGTAACATCTTCCACAACTATTTCTTCATCTTTCATTCCCATATAACTAAACACCAAAATATCTAATGGTGAAGCCTTAATTTGATAATATCCATTTTCATCAGTTGATGTGTTAGTTGAAGCATCAGAAATTTGAACTTCTACATTCTTTAAAGGAGATATTCCATTGGTAACTCTGCCAATAACAATATTTTCATTATCCTGGGCAAAACCAATCTGAACAAGGGCTAATAAGATGAAAATACATTTATTTTTCAAATTTATATTGTAATACATAACTTACATTTTATTAACTTAAATATACACAATATAAATTAATAGAACAAGTATAAAAATTGAACTTCAAACCGGCAACTTCAAACTTCGTACTTCCAACTTGTACTTCAAATCACTATCAAAATATGATGGTTGCGGTAATAGCATGTAATTCGAATAAGAAAATTCAATAAACTCATTAATGCAACGGCTATCTATGATCCCCGGGCAACCTAATTTTTTTAAAAGCTTCCCAGCCTTTGGTTGGTAGGCAGCTATGAGCCGTTTTAATGGCTTATACAAGTCTCTGGTCTTAAGTTTCAATTTTACAAAGGGTGGGGCTCATTATATACAATTACTGTTTTAATATTTTTTGTATTCAATCCAAATTCATTAGATATCTATCAATCTCAGTAATGCATTCTTTGACATCATTTATAGCATTATTATAATCATGGAGGAAATGACTTCTTCCAAAAAGAGCTTCTATAATTAATGTTTCATATTCAGAATCATTGACTAAAAATGCGTAGTCATTGGGAATAGCAATGGCTTTTCTGTCTGCGAGGTAAATTCCGGCATATATATCGATTTCCGATAGATTTTTGATCCTAAAATGCTTTTGGTAATAAGGGAAAAGAAGTTGAGCCGCATTACGTCGTGTATCAATTTTTTTTATAAGTCTTTGATAATCTGATTCATAAACTTTAATAATAAGTTTCTTTAGTTTGTCAGATCTAATAATGTCAAGATTACCAGATTTTATTGTTTCGTAAGTAGAAGTTTCTGGAAAAAAATAATTGAATCGAAAACAATCAAAAAAATCTTTATACATCGAATCTACTACTAACGGCTTTTTTTGAATATAATCATGTACGTTTTTTGTGGCCTGATAAAAATTCTGTTGATCATTAAAATCGTGATTTAGTTCTCGGAGGTTTGAAACTAATTCGAATCTTAACCCGGCAAGCATATTTATCTCTATTTTTAATAATTTTTGTTCTTCATTATAATTATTGATTTGTATAGCAATCAAAATTCCTATGAGAACGATCAAGATTTCTCTAGTTGTATAAATAAGATGTGAACTGAATTTGCCTGCCCGCCCGATCGGCGGGTTTTCTGTTAATAGTTGTTTGCGAATCCGTCGAAAGAACTTAATCATAGTTTCTAAAGATATTTTCAAGACATCCGCTAGAGGTTATGTCAACCATCCCGATAACTATCGGGAGTCTGCAGGACGTTAGATTTTGTATCAAAAAATTTAGATTCTAATCCAATCTAAAATTTACGCAACCCTTCTGGCTGGGGCAATGATTTTCATCAGGTATCAGGGTAAGATTTCCAGATAGTTATTTGACCTCCACATTCTAGAGAGTAACAGCTGAGGTAGTGGTTGGTTTTTCTTAATACTCAATAGCGTTGGAGATTGAAAGCTATTAATTGCAGAACTACTTAGCATTCAATTAGTTTTATTGCCATGAACCTTTTTTCTACTTACCTCTTTTTATTAATTCATCTTGTATCATTCCAATAACATCATTTGTTTCTTTCACTGCTCTTCTTTTACTAATAGTAGAATTTTGTCTTAATTCCAATCTAAAACTCCACATATTAAGAAACTCATCATCTTTGAGCATTGCTTCATAATTGTTAGGAAACCATCTTCCTTTTTTCATTCTTAAGTGTTTTTGAAATATCGGAACGACCGCTACAGGCCAAACCTGATCTTCAATGCGTTTGGTTTCTTGAATTAGATAGGGATAAGTTACTTCGAATAAATTTATAATTTCTTGCCTTAATGAATCTGATTTAATTAAATCCAATCCAGTTGATTTAAGCGTTTCAAAACTTGAAGAAGTCAGAATTACGTCTGGGGCATAATTACCTTCCTGCAAATATTTAGCTATCGAATCGTTGAATGGTCTCTTATTTTCAAAATGATCAATTAAGTAATCTATGCACCAAGCTCCTTTATTTTGAATTTTAATATCCTGTCCTAGTCTCATCAAATTGGTTTCAAGATTAGATTTTAGTTCTACAAGCAAAATCGTTTCTTTTTTAAGTGTTTTTTTTGTCTCATTCCAATTATTGATTTGTAACGCAATCAAAATTCCAATCACAACCAGTACAATCTCTCCAATAGCATACCTCATGTATTTTAAAGGCTTGTTGTCATCAGCAAGTTGTTTACGGATTTTTCTGAAGAAACCGATCATAGGAAGTGTTGGGTTGTTCTACCTAAGGTACTGAATTTTTATACGTGACTTTAAATCATGCTTCTATATTCAATAAAGGTTGATTCGTTTTAGTAGAAATCGGGAAAGTGAGCACATAAAACAAACGTTGTCGTATTCTTCGCAAAAATTAATCATCAACACTTTTCTAAAGCCTTTTAACAAAATACTCGTTATTACTTAAGTTGATTCTGATATGATAAAAGCCTTCCTCTACATGAATATCCTTACCATTCATTTGAAGACTTCCTGGGGAATAAGAATCTTCGCCCCAATTTTGTGCCCAACTTTCATTAGCCCTAAACTTGAATCGGCCTTGACTAAGTTGAATTTTTATTTCCCAGATTTCCTCCTTTTCATCAATAAGAGTCATGGGGACAGACTTAAACCATCCTGATTCTAATGCATTACCGACAATGCCAATATTTTCATAAAGCAACTGTACTTGAGGGTAATATTTTTTAATATCACTTAGTATGGATTCTCTGTCTTCACATAAAGTTATTAATCTGCCTGAAAGATTAGTTTTGTTCAGCTTTAAGGTGTTAAGGGCATTTTGAAATTTTCTTGAATAAATTAGACTCCTTACATCTTCTATATCTTTTTTACTGAAAATATGGGTATAACGTGGATCTTCGCCTGAAGGACCGAATCCAAATGAGGTTGGAACAAATGTAATGTCTGAACCTTTTAATATGGGCTCAATTAAATTTTCTCTCGCTTTATTACTACTTGATAAATATTCATTCCACCATTCATTATTTACAAAAGTGGCAATTCTTTTTGCAATATTGTTATGAATTTTATTATTGGGATCAAATCTAAGATTAGACAAATGAAACGATGTTTCCGAGCTATAAGAATTCGGATCAGTTTCAATATAATAGAGCATATTTATTAATAATTGGGATTCAATATTGTCTGAATTTTCGAGGATCTCCTCAATCATGGCAAATTGATCCTTAATAGAATTTTGATAATAGTAAAGTATATCTAGATCTACCTTAATAGATGTGTAAAGGCGATCTAAAGTGACTTTAAACTGTTTTTCGATTTTGCGTTTTTCATTCCAATTATTGATCTGCAATGCAATCAAAATTCCAATAACAACAAGAAAAATCTCCCCAAAAGCATACCTCATGTATTTTAAAGGCTTGTTATCATCAGCGAGTTGTTTACGAATTTTACGAAAAAAGTTGATCATTTCAGGGAATAGGTTGTTCTTCCCAAGGTAATCAATTAATATAAAAGACTTAAAAATCGGTTTAACGAAAGCTTCGAACAGCTTACATCATTGGAGCCGGAGTTTGGACATGGAAGGATGGTTGGGCTGACGGTAAATTCCAAGTACCAAATCCCAAATCCCAAACACCAAATCGATAACTATCGGCACCCAAAAGTCATAAGAAGAATTTTTCTTTTTTGGAGTTTGGAGCTTGTAATTTGGAATTTAATTAAAAAGTAGTGGACGGTCTTTCATTTTGAAGATGGAGTAGGAGATTGGCAACAATTGCTTATAGGCATTGTTAGCTTTTCGTTATTTTCTTTCTAATTCTTTATCCCCTCAGGTGCGCGCGTCACGCTCGAGCTAGCGGGGGAGTATACCATCGCATCTGATCAAGGTTTATTTAGCAGCTACTTAGTGTGTTACTTTAACATAGTCGGTATGTGAATAAAAGACTTTTGCCATTGAACTTAATTTCTGCCAAATAGCATCCTCTCCAAAATCGCCAACCATGTCTCCTGAAGGTGGATAAATCCTATCTCTATCTTCAATGCTCTTAAATGACAAAATAAAAGCGTACAGATTTACACGATTACCACGGTCTCCTTTAACCAGAGAAAATGATTGTCCCTCCATTTTATTATAAATAGGCGCGATTTCTTTTAAAACAAAAGTCTCGAACACTTTTGCATCTTGACCAGGCAACAATTCTACATCATGGATTGTAACCACTTCTGATGTAGGACTCATTAATTTTGCTAAATCGGACTGATTTTCTTGTGCATTTAAATTAATATTAAAAAATAATAAAAAAGTAACTACGGCTAATGATTTCATAATTTTATTTTTTTAAGTTAGTATTGGCTTATAATTCTAATATACTCAATTTAAGCATACTATCTGCGTTTATGCTAATTTCTAAAGCCTCTATGGCTATTTTTTTTTTAGATTATCGATTGATTTTTGAGCTTGTTTGGCCAAATCATTTCCTCTTACAATATTTGAATTTTCATCCCACGCAACTCGTCCAGAAATAAAAACCAACTTTCCTGGATTTGATATTACTATTTGAGAAAAACCATATTGTCTTGAGTCAAATAGTGAATTTGGGTTTATACATTCTTTTTTGATTTTTTCTTTTAATTGAAGCTTACAACGAGATATAGTCATTGATTAACTGCTACTTATGTAAACTAAGATAATGAATGAATTTGTAATGGTATTTAGTAAGGTAGTATTAAGGCTTCGAAAAACCACCACATTATGTACCATAACCGACGTGGCCCTGGTCGGCGGGGGTGCCTACCCGCAACCCGGCAAAATATCATTGTTCAACAACGGTTTCTTAATTAAAGATGATAGGGAATTTATTAAAAAAGCCAGGGACTAAAGACTATTCTTTCTAACCATTAACAAGTCTAAACAATTTAAATTGGAAAGAGTTTTCTAAGCGAAGTAGGAATTTATATATTTAGAAATAACAAATACAAGGCCAATATGAAATATTTTACTTTAATAACTCTTATCTCTTTTCTGTTTGTGAGCTGTTTACAAGAAAAGGAAAAGACGCCCTCAAAAATAGAATACACCAGCAATAAATATGACGCCTTAGTAAGTCTGTTTACGAAATGGAGGTCATTTGAAAATCCACCTAAATTGAATGGCGTACCAGATTATACACTGTCTGCTTTTGAGAAAAGAGAACCCGAATTTGATGCATTAAGAGTGGAACTGCTAGCCATAGATACTACTTCCTGGTCTGTTCCTAAACAAGTTGATTGGATGATAGTATGGGCAGAAATGAATGGTTATGATTTTAATCGTAGAGTTCTCAGGCCCTGGGAACGAGATCCGGCTTTTTATAAGTCTGTTTGGACAAATAAAAGCGATGTGCCTGCCCATGAAGGCCCCACCCATCATGGAACTACAGAATTATGGACCTACACTTATCCTTTATCCGAAAGTGAACGCACACGCCTAATTAAAGACCTTAAGGTAATCCCTGGCTTAAATGAACAGGCTAGAAAGAACTTGACAGGAAATGCAAAAGATTTGTGGATCACGGGTATCAGAGATATCCAGGAACAAAGTAAGGTCCTAGAAAAATTTAAGGAAAATGGGGAAATAAAAGCTGATAAGGAAATAGTATCCGTCATAGAGCAAGCCATTGCTTCAACGGATAATTTCGTGTTGTGGTTAAAGGAAAAGGCGGGTTCTAAAACCGGGCCTTCAGGTATTGGTAAGGAAAATTACACATGGTACCTTCAAAACGTACACCTTGTTCCTTTGACATGGGAAGATGAGGTCATAATTTTGAAAAGAGAGCTGGCAAGGGCCTGGACTTCCTTAAAACTAGAAGAACATAAGAATAGAGATTTACCAGCATTAGAAGATGCTAACTCGCCAGAAGCTTACAATAAGTTGGCAGATTATGCGGCAAATAGTTTAATCAGCTTTTTAAATGAGCAGGAGATAGTAACTGTAAAGCCATATTTTGAGCCTGCCTTACGCGAACATCTTGGGGAATATGTTCCCAGGGATAAACGAAACTTTTTCTTAATTGGAGAACATTATGACCCCAGGCCTTTGTATTCGCATTTTTATCATTGGTTTGAATTAGCCAGGATGGAGCTTGAACCTCATAAAAGTGAAATACGTCGCGGGCCGTTATTATATAATATTTTTGATTCCAGAAACGAGGGTACAGCTACCGCCGTTGAAGAAATCTTTATGGAAGCCGGCCTTTATAATGATAGTCCCAGAGCAAGGGAAATAGTGTATATTATGATCGCTCAGAGGGCCGCAAGAGGTTTGGGGTCATTATATGCGCACGCCAACGAAATGACAATGGAAGAGGCGGGGGGAATACATTCGGAGTATACGCCCAGGGGATGGATGAAAACGGAAAAGGAGTTACTTATTTTTGAACAGCATCTATACCTCCGTCAACCTGGATACGGCACCAGTTATATTACAGGAAAGTATCTTTTGGAAAACGCCATGGCGGCCTATGCCAAACGATTAGAACAGGAGGAAAAACCATTTATACTCAAAGACTTTTTTGATACCTTAAATAGTATTGGGAATATACCCATCTCTTTAGGACATTGGGAAATGACAGGCTCTAATGAGAATTTAGAATTAATTATAGAACCGAAATAATTACGGCATAATAATGAAAAGAAAAGGCTTTTTAAGAACAACATCAACTTTTGCTACCGCAACGGCCTTAGTGCCTTTATCATCTTGCAAAGCGGACAAGCAAAAAGTGATAAAAGAAACAGAACCTATAGTATTGCGCAAAAACTGGGCATGGGATTATATTTATAAGGCCAAAAACCTCTTTGAACCCAATACGGCAGAAAAACTACCTGAATTCATTGCGCTGTGTAAAAAATTGGACCCTGAAGGTAAATTTAAAAACGATTATTTGAATTTGAATATCTATTCTTAGGAACTTTTTTAATCGCAATCTTTATAGGCAAACAAAAAATATTACAAAAACGCACGTTTTAATTGCTTTCGCTAAATCAGCTATGAACTATAAAATGTTGTGCTTAGTGGTTTAGTTTTTCAACAACAACCATTCGGTAATCAGTTATGGATTTATGTCCGGTTTCGCTATCTTCAAAAATGTATTCAAATTTTTGGTCAATCAAGCGTTTCATTTTATTCTCAAAGTCAATTGTTTCGTTCAGAATCTTAACTTTTTTCCCCGTATCCTGAATACAGAAAATAAGTAAACTTTCTTTTTTAATTTTGGATATTATTCTTTTGATAAAATCGGTTTCTTTCTTTTTGTCATTTTTTGTAAAGTGAAACATACTGTCGAGTAGAATGAAGTCGTATTCGGCAAAATTATCAAATTCAAAAATGTCAGCAACTTTTCCAGTTAATCCCAAATTTTCGTTATCAGCAATTAGGTTCATTTGCTTTATTCCGACTTTCGAGTTGTCAATTCCCATCACGAAATACCCCAGTCGAGCTAGTGGAATTGCATCTCGTCCTTGTCCACAACCTAAGTCCAAAACTTTTCCTTTTTTTGGATATTTAGAGAAAAAATAAATCAGTTCTGAGTAAGGTTTTCCGAACAAGTTTTCCGTCAGATAATATTTGTCGTAAGTTACCGTCATTTCCATTTTTCTACTTTAAGCACAACAATAGGATATCGTAATTGACTATTTATCACTTAGGGAATCTAAGATAATATATCTTATTGATACCCAAAGATGATTAGCGCATACAGATTATGCAGTACATTGTATTCTATATGTACACATTAGATAGAGTCGCAGGTGTTTTGGCGGGTTAGGGTTGAAGATAAGTTCGGCTATGGCGGTGTTTGAAACAACTACGATTCGTATAAGATACATTTTCTTTGACTACTGAAGCTTTCAGCGAAGGTGAAAATACCGCTTAGTTAATGTCGTATAGCGTTTTTATTTCTCGTAGTTTTTATTCTTCGTATATATCAAATTCTGCTGAAACGGACTTCATTAATTCAGCATCTGCAAAATCACTTTCTGTCATTTTCGATAGTTTTTTCAAGTATAGATCAAACTGTCCATTTTTAAATATAGTGAGCATTTTTCCTCCCTTTTCACACCTTGCAGCATGCCAAACATTAGGAGGAACGGTAATTGTGTCTCCAGGCTTGGCTGTGATGGATTCATCGTCAAAAATTAATTCTACTTCACCTTTTAGAATGTAAAAGACTTCTGTCATTATTTTGTGGTGATGTCTTCCTAAATAAAATCCAGGTTTTAAAGTATCTTCAACAAAGCTCAGTTCACCATTAGTCCTTTTTGAAGAAAGTTTGATGAAGCAATGATCCTGAGAGTAGTTATAGTTTTCACCCTCACCATTCCGTATTATTTCCTTTTCTTTCATTTCTATTAATGTTTAATTATTTAGAGATGACTTATTATATATTACAGGCATTCGTCCTTTCCATTTATTCCATAAATTACCATCGCTAATTAGATTTGCCATAAAGTTACCAACATTTATACGACTGGTTTTGCCAGCGTTAAAAATTGCACTTCTAATTGGAGAAGGGTGTATTACGTAATCAGTTACTTGATCTTCATCTATTAAACCGTCTGGTCGTACAGTAACCCACTCAATAAATTGGTTGTTCTGTCCAACCTGGGTTCGAAAATAATCGGCCGCTTGTTCATTATCTACGTGAGGGGGTAAAAGTAACCTTAAAAGCCCAATAACGCACTTTTGTGCAAACGATATAGGTTCATTTAGATCACCATTGCGATTACCCGTAGTGTTCATTAAAACATATTTAATTGGGCTTTCTGGTTTATTAGCTTCTATGGCATTACATAGTCTGCGAGCAGCATCTACAACAAGTTTTCTGGGTTGTCCATAGATTCCTTTCCAATTTATATTATGTCCTAGACACGATGCGATTGAATGACAATCAAGAGTCAGTTCCATCATTTCTTTATCACTCATATCTAAAAGACTTGCCACAATAATTTTCAAACGTTCATTACTTTTCCATGATGCTGGTAATTTTTCCGGAGATCTTACTACTGCCTTTACATTATGTCCCTGAATTAGAAGTTGCTCAATTAACTGTCTTCCTGTTGCACCACTTGCACCCACTACTAGAATTGTCATATAATTTATTTTTTAGCAGTTAAACCGCCATTTTTATATACGTTTTTGTGTGTATTTTTAGAAGCTTTAGTAGCCAGCTAGTTTTATTATTTCATTTGGCATAAGGCTGCTTAACTCTATAATGTTCTTTCCTGAGTTAATCATTGCTTGTCTAACCAAAAAATTTCCGGTCCTGTAACCAATAGAGGTTCTGCCATCGGGATGTTGAAACATCCATTTTTGATAATCTGCATCTTTAGGTAATGCTATTATTTCATTAACCCAGCTATTTGCTACGTCTTCTTGTGGGGGATTTTCCGCTTCAAATGCCAGATCTGTATATTCTTCAGAAAAAACCACGGCTAATCCTTCGTTTACCATCGCTATGGATATCCCATATTCAAATTTGTTATCCTTAATTGCCCAACCGCGAGACAAATGATGAAATTCGTGGAAAACAACATGTTTTAAAGCAGTATTAACTGCATTAGTAATTCCTCCTGGAAATTTATCTGATATCTGAATAGCTACAAGGGGAGGGGAATTGGTTTCTGTCCTGCCGGTAACTCCGCCAACAAAATCAAGATTCCAATCCACAATTTCAACAATAACCTTTATACTATCCGGTAGTTTCGGTATAAGATTTCGAATTTCCTTTTCTGAATTAATTATCACTTCACCGATAAGCTGTTTTTGTGGTTCCGTAAATTTAGTGGTATCTGCTTGAAAGACAATATCTACTTTCGCTATTTTTGATTTATTTGAATTAGAATTGCAGGAAATAATCAGTAATAATGGAATAGTTAATATCAGACTTTTTAGTAAATTCATTTTATGCTTTTAACCCGAAGACGACACAAAAAATTTAATGTTACAACTAAGGGTGCTTTTTTCTCAAATGGCACAACAACCAGATATAGTTTTACAAAGGTGAAGCCATCGGAATAAAATTTAATTTTCTATAGGAAATAAAAATATTTTTTAATCCTTTGAAATTTCCAAAAAAGGGATATGTTTAATTACTAACTATTACTCCTGAAAAGTTTTTAAATAGTATAGCCGAAATGACTTTTAATTGCCTATTGGTCTTTTTAGTAATAGGGTTGCACCATCTCGCCAATGGCATGAATTATTTTTTTGAGTTGTTAGATTATTGTTTTGCATTTTGTCGTAATTGCATTATCTTATCGACAATTCCTTTTTAAAATTAACCTTTAATCAATAAATTCATATGAGCAATGTAGATGTAATTAAGAATGCCTACGAAGCATTTGGAAGGGGTGACGTGCCTGCCGTACTTGGCGCCATGGATCCTCAAATTGAATGGCATGAAGCCGAAGGAAATCCGTATATGCCCAGTGGAGAGGCGTTTATTGGCCCGGACGCTGTACTGAATCAACTCTTTGCGCGTTTGGCAGTAGAATGGGACGGCTTCGAAGTGCATCCGAATTTGTTTTACGATGCCGGAGAAACTGTAATTGTAGAAGGCCGGTATTCCGGAACCTTTAAGGCAACGGGGAAGCAGCAAGACACACAGCTTTGCCATATTTGGCAACTGAAGGGGGGCAAGGTCACCAAGTTTCAGCAATATGTAAACACCGCGGCTCTCCAGGAAGTTATGGGGGTACATGCCAACAGCTGATCACAATACGGCAGTAAAATAACTAGCAACCATTATACCATTGTAAAGGTAAATAGGCCCTTGACTTGTTTTAAGGGCTAAAATTATAGGTGCAATACAATTAAAAAAAACCCCATATTAGATAGAGCTACAGAAGTAACTCTATAAGGTGGTAGTTGGGTCATTTTTTAACTTATAACTCCTACATATTTTCAGTAGAGTGGATATACCTCTTGGTCTATGGTTCGCTCTTTATGCTGCTCATTCCACTTATTAATCTGCAAAGCGATCAAAATTCCAATAACCAAAAGAATAATTTCATCAATGGCATAAAGGAAATATTTGCTGAAATTGCCTGCCCGCCCGATTGGCGGGTTTTCAGTTAGAAGTTGTTGGCGTATTCGTCTGAAGAACTTAATCATAGTAATATATATATATTTTCCACGCACCGCCTGGCCCCCCACTAGCAAAGGTCTACCAGACCTTTGCTTACTGTTCGGTCCTCTAAAGAATTTGATTATGTCTAAAATTTGTATGGCAGCGCGGCAGGCTGTTATCCAAGCGCAATATCTGGCCCATAGCTTTCGCTATGTCCTGCTAAAAATGTCTGCTTTGCCTCGCCTCATCTGGCTCAACACTCAAAAGCCAAATCGTTGGCTATTTCATTCTGCCCTCTTGACGCTCTGTCCTAGAAAGAAATTTATCATTTAACCCGATTTATTTATTAATCTTTGGGATACACCACTTTTCCGTCAAAAATGGTCATGGTTATCTCGGTGTTTAAGAATTCCTCTTCCGCTACCGTCATTAAATCCTGGCTATAAATAGTAAAATCGGCTAGTTTGCCTACCGTAATAGAACCTTTAATGTTTTCCTCAAAAGCGCCGTAAGCAGCATCCAGGGTATATGATCTAAGAGCCTGCTCTCTGGTCATTTTCTGCTCCGGTTCATAACCGCCTTCTGGCGAGCCTTTTAAGGTCTTTCGACTTACACTGGCATACAAACTGGCTATAGGATTCAAAGGTTCTACAGGCACATCGGTGCCATTTACAATCGGGATCCCACTTTGTAATAAGGCCTGCCACATATAAGCTCCTTCTTGGATTCGTTGCTCGCCCAAACGATCTATGGCCCAGGGTCTGTCTGAAGACAGGTGTACTGCCTGCATGGCAGGTATCACACCTAACTGGGCAAAGCGTGGTATATCATCCGGATGTAAATGCTGAGCATGCTCTATTCTAAACCTGTGATCAGTTGCAAGGTCAGGTAATTCATCAAAAGCGACTTCATATCGGTCTAGAATTTCCCTGTTGGCCCTATCTCCTATGGCATGTGAGCAAACCTGAAAACCATGTTGTAATCCATTTAAAGCGGTTTCTTTCACAAACGCCATAGGCAAGGTTTCGAGGCCAAAATGCCCGGGTCTGTCTGTGTATTGTTCCAATAACCAGGCCCCTCGAGAGCCCAGGGCTCCATCACAATTCAATTTTACCGAGCGAATAGTTAGCAAATGGGCAGGATCTATTAAGGGACCTTTTTCATACCATTCATTAAGTAATTCTTTGTCCCAACCTGTGAGCATCACATAAAGACGGGCTTTCATTTTACCCTCGGTTTTCATTTTTTCATATAGGGCAATAGTCTCCCTTCCAATACCCGCATCATGAAAACCGGTAATGCCATTTCTGTGACAGGCGGCTACTGCCAATTCAAAAGCTTTGGCATCTTTTTCAGGGGTACTTTCGGGAATATGTTTGGTTATCAAACCCTGGGCACGTTCATTGAAAATGCCCGTTGGTCTTCCCAGCTGATCGCGCATTACTTCACCACCCTTTACTTCGAATTTGTTTATTCCGTCTTTGGGCAAAATTAGCAGACCCGCAATATCCATCGCAGCGGCATTAGCAAAACCGGCATGGCCACTTGCATGGCGCAGGTACACCGGATTGTCTGGGGAAACCTCACTGAGTCTGTAATGCGTTTGAAAGCCATTTACTGTATCGGAAGGCATTTCTGTCCATTTACTTTGATGCCATCCTCTCCCTGTAATCCATTCCCCCGGTTCGGCTTTTTCAACTGCTGCAGCTACGGCATCAATTATTTCCTGATAGCTCGAAGTATTCATGAGGTCAAGATTCAATTCATTATATCCCAATCCCATGAAATGTCCGTGACCTTCTATTAGACCGGGAGTCATGGTTTTGCCCTCTAAATCAATTAATTGTGTCTGATCATCTTTATATTTTTCGGCATCCGCAAGACTACCGGCAAAAAGAATCTTATTGTCTTTTGTGGCTACTGCTTCCACGGTTGATTGAATGGTATCCACAGTATAGATCGGACCCCCATAAATGAGTAGGGTAGCGCCTTCTTTTTTTGGACTGGTGCAGGAAGTTAAAATAAGGAAGAATAGCGATATCCTCCAGAAAGTAGTATTTTGTAATCTCATAAATGTTGGTTTTTTACTAAAGCTAAATTTACTGTTTTCTTACTTAAAATTAGGGTTGCAACAAGTACTTCAAAGGCGTAAATCGATAATTACCCTAAAATGAACTAACTAAGGGAGTAGCTCCTTCCCAATAATGAATACACTTTTTACCAATTCATCAAAATCTTCATTGGTGACACGATGACTGGAAATAGCACAGCGGATACAGTACATACCATTAATTGTGGTGTAACCGGGAAGCGCAATGGCGCGCTCTTCAATTTGCAATTTAATTTCCTTATTCAGTGCATTTAATTCATCGAGTGATAGCGAACCGGGATTGTATCTAAAACAAACAATGTCCATACCAATAGGGGCTATGAGTTCCAAGTCCTGGTGTTGATTTACGAGCGCTCCCAGGTAATAGGCCTGGTCAACATTTCTTGATATCATTCTTCCAAAACGCTCGCTCCCGTGCTCTTTTAATGACATCCATACTTTTAGTGCTCTAAAACGCCTGGAGAGTTGCAGGCCATATTCGCTAAACCAATTTTCACCAGATGCCAATCCCCTCGTATTTTTTTCTAAATATTCCGGAATTAAAGAAAAGGTGTCTTTATGGCCTTCACTGTCTTTTACAACTACACAACCAACCTCAAAAGGCATATGTAACCATTTGTGCAAATCTAAAGCTACAGAATCTGCGCGTTCAATACCTTTTAATTGGGGTTTAATTATATCGGACAACATTGCTATAGCACCAATAGCGCCATCTACATGAAACCACAGGTTTTCTTGTTTACAAATATTGGCTATTGCATCCAAATCATCAATGGCACCAGTGTTAACCGTACCAGAAGTACCAATAATGCATATTGGCCGTAATCCAGCCTCCTTATCCAGCTGTATTTGTTTTTTGAGCGCATCGATATTTATGGTGAAGTCGTCATTTACCTTAATTTTTTTAAGGCCTTTGGTCCCTAACCCTAAAAGTTCAACGGCTTTGGTATTACAGCTGTGAATTTCGGTAGAACCATAGAAAACCAGGTTGTTTTCTTTTAGGCCTTCAGTTCTGATATCGTACCCCGCTTTTACATTTCTGGCTACGGCCATCGCAGCATAGTTGGCCATTGAACCACCACTCACCAAAAGTCCGCTGGCAGATTTTGGAAACTCAACGATTTCTTTTATCCAGTCTACAACCTGTTCTTCAACTTTATGACCCGCATGGTTACCGCCTCCTAAATTTGGGTTAAGGATAGATGCCCAAAAATCGCCCATAACACCAGATATAGTACCACTTCCCATATACCAGGCCCAAAAGCGTGGATGAAGGTTCCCCATGGGGTATGGTAATACATTTATTTGAAGTTCTTTATAAACGTCTTCTGCATCACTGGGTTGTGTAGGTAAGCCGGTTTTAAAAGAATTTAAAACATTTTCGGGCATTTCTTGCCAAATTTTACGATCTCTTACATTTTGAGTGTAATCAAAAGCATCATCAACCATTTTGTGCATTAAGGCCTTAGACTTTTGCCAATCTTTTGGATCAAGAGTTTCATAGTTATCAAAGAGTTCTCCCATAAAAAAAGTTTATATTATTTTTTGTAGTTTGGAATTTAATTAAAAAGGCATGGTTATTCTATCTTAATATAGGTTAGAGCTGGAAAAAAG
>NZ_JBATGR010000046.1:0-2101 GCF_049665975.1 Eudoraea sp. | reverse complement strand
CATAAATAGTTCCCTATTCTTCTGAGCCTTCTTTTACAACCTTTTCTATGCGGATTTTAGCATTTTTATCGGTTTCATTTAATGACTCTATCTGCGCATTTACTTCTTCCTCGCTACCTTCAAAAATAAGCTCACGGGTATCATCAGTACCGTTTTCCAAAGTAGTTATCGTAACAATTGCTTTTACAAGACCATCATCATCCTTTTGCATATCAACATGTACTTCCTTTTTGACCTCTGTAATTGCTTTTTGTTCGGCATAAGCTGTTAAAGTATCTGAGGAGATTGCAATACTCGGTGCTATCACCAAAGCTACAACAGACATAAGTTTTAAAAGGATGTTCAATGAAGGTCCTGATGTATCCTTAAAAGGATCTCCAACAGTATCTCCTACTACAGCTGCTTTATGAGCATCTGTGCCTTTACCGCCATCGGCTTCAATCATTTTTTTTGCATTATCCCATGCACCACCGGCATTAGATTGAAATATGGCCATAAGTACACCACAAGTAGTTACACCTGCTAAAAGGCCTCCTAGCATTTCTGCACCGCCGATAAACCCAACTGCCACAGGCACTGCTATAGCCAATAATCCCGGAAATACCATTTCCTTAATAGAAGCTTTTGTTGATATGTCAACACACTTATCATATTCGGCATACCCATCTGCAGCATCAAATATTTTTCTATCCTCAGCAGTTGCCTTAGACATATCTGAGTCATACTTTCGCATTACTTTCAATGCGGCATGTAATTGTGGTATATCTCTAAATTGTCTGCGAACTTCTTCTATCATTGCCATTGCGGCCCGACCTACTGCATTCATTGATAAAGCGGAGAACACAAAAGGAAGCATCCCCCCCACTAATAAACCGGCCATAATATCAGGTCTGGAAACGTCTATTGCAGTAACATTGGCCACTTTCATAAAAGCTGCAAATAATGCCAATGCTGTTAATGCTGCAGAGGCAATTGCAAAACCCTTCCCAATAGCTGCTGTCGTATTCCCTACTTCATCTAATTTATCTGTACGCTCCCGAACTTCCTTTGGCAATTCGGCCATTTCGGCAATACCGCCAGCATTGTCAGAAATAGGACCATAAGCATCAACCGCCAGCTGAATACCCGTGTTTGCGAGCATTCCAACCGCTGCAATTGCAATTCCATATAAACCTGCAAAATGATGTGAAATTAAAATAGCTGCAGCTATTAACAAGATTGGGACTGCTGTAGACATCATGCCAACACCCAGACCCGCAATAATGTTAGTAGCGGCTCCTGTATCGGATTGCCTTACTATAGATTTAACCGGTTTTGTTCCTGTACCTGTATAATACTCTGTTATTTTACCAACACCAAAACCTGCAATTAAACCGGCAAGGGTTGCAAAGAAAACACCTAATGCTCCAGAGGGCAATCCTTCAATACTTTCAGGCAACATACCTGTTATTATAAAATAGGAAGCGATTATCATTAATCCTCCAGACCCGAATTCGCCTAAGTTTAATGCTTTATGCGGGCTTCCGCCATCTTTTACCTTAACAAAAAACGTACCTATAATAGACATTACAATACCAACTGCAGCCAATACCAATGGTAAATACACTGCTCCTAATCCTCCAAATTCAGGAGTGAAAATAAAAGCTCCCAGAACCATAGTACCAATTATAGAACCAACGAACGATTCAAATAAATCGGCCCCCATACCTGCAACATCCCCAACATTATCACCAACGTTATCTGCAATGGTTGCCGGGTTTAAAGGATGATCTTCCGGAATACCGGCTTCAACTTTACCAACCAAATCCGCTCCAACATCCGCCGCCTTGGTATAAATACCCCCGCCAACACGAGCAAATAATGCAATAGATGATGCTCCCAGGGAGAATCCGGAAAGTACATTTAGTACCATCGGAATATTTTCAGCTCCCGGCCAAATCATCTGGTAAATCATAAACAACCCACTCAATCCAAGAACACCAAGACCTACAACACCTAATCCCATTACAGAACCACCTGCAAAAGCTACTTCCAGGGCTTTCCCAAGGGAAGTTCTGGCTGCTTGTGTAGTCCTAACATTAGCCTTGGTTGCTACCCGCCT
>NZ_JBATGR010000045.1:0-4810 GCF_049665975.1 Eudoraea sp. | reverse complement strand
AAAGAATGCAGCTTACTTCACAAATACTTTTGCAGCTGAATTCTATAAATTACCATTGGGTAGCGATGGTAGTCCCCCGCTAGCGCGAGCCTGCCTTGTCGGCAGACAGGCATCCTGCTCGTGTTGAATATAGTTTAAACTAGTCTTAAGAAGTAGCCAAAATTCAAACTTAGCCTGTTCAGGCAAAGAGATACTTTGGGTACGGGCGTGACGCCCGCACAAGCCTGGCGCAAAAGAATCTAAAACTATGACAATAGATAGCTGCCTTTGATCTGGTAGATGAAAATGGTATGGAAAATAGGAATCAAAAGACTGCTTAATCTTTAGTAATCATAAACACTCTCTACGATTGAGACAATTAATATTATTGCTATCGTTCCTGCTACTGCTGTAATTAAGAATGTCATATCAAATGGTTTTTAATATTCCCACAAAATTGATGCTACAAGAAATAGAATCCTATGACTTAAATCATAGATCATTAAAACCCCCGCCAGCACTAGCGCCGGGCATTCACCAAGAGGGCCCACAACTCGTTAATAATGCTATGCCATTTCCTCAGGAAATAGTGAGGAAGCGTTATCTGAAGAAGCAGCGCCTCAGCTGGCTCATTCACTAAAAACATTCACTTTGCCTCGCTTCATCTGGCTCATCTCTCAAAAGCCAAAATGTTGGCTTTTTCATTCTGCCCTTTTAACGCTCTGTCCTGTTTCGATAATGAAAGAAGTTGATAATGGAAAGGAAATGGTTGGTCCTCTCTAAGGTATGGAATTATCTATTAAAACGTTAGTACGGTTCTATCCTGGTTGCCATAAAAACACCTACCCCTCCCACAATTGCCATGGCGACCGATAATTTGGTTTTATGTAAGCATTGGCTTCAGATGCATTAGAGACTATGCCTTCCACATCGTTCCATTGCAGCTTTTTACCAGTTCGGTAGGCGATATTCCCTAAATGGGCTACCAGGGCGGCATTTCTTCCCATTTCAATAGTACAATTGGGATCTTTTCGATTTTTGATGCATTCCAAGAAATTTGCAGTGTGGGCATCCAGGCCGCTGACACGACTTTTTCGGGGTGGTAATACTTCTGTTAAGTATTTACCATCATGCTGAAGGGGTAGCACTTTCCAGCTTGCCCTGTTGATGGCCAAAATACCATTCTCGCCAATAAAAGCCACTCCAGGTTCACCAGATTCTTCTAAATACGGCGATGTGCCCATACCCATAAATTGTTCCCAAATAAAGCTGAAATTCCCAAAATCATAAACTGTCGTCAGCGTATCCGGAGTTTCTGCTGCATTGTTGGGAAATGCAATTTTACCGCCAATGGCTACTACAGATTTAGGCGCAGTGGCATTCATACCAAGTAAAACCATATCCAGCATATGCACTCCCCAGTCGGTCATAAGGCCCCCCGCATAATCCCAGAAATACCTAAAAGTACCATGAAATCTATTTTTATTAAAAGGCCTTTCTGGTGCCGGCCCCAGCCATCTGTTGTAGTCCACACCCTGGGGAGGTTCAGCATCCGCTACCACATCAAATCCGCGACCGTAATTTACATTTGCCCAGGCTTTCACCTGCCGTATCTTGCCCAGGGCACCGGAATCCAAATATTCAAAGGCCGAATGCCAATGGGGGTCGCTTCTTTGCCATTGGCCTACCTGCACTACCCTATTGTAATTGCGTACTGCTTTTACCATCAAATCTGCCTCGTGAATACTATTGGCTATTGGTTTCTCTACATATACATCTTTTCCTGCCGCACAGGCATCGATCATCTGAATACAGTGCCAATGGTCTGGAGTGCCAACAAAAACGGCATCCATCTCTTTAATTTTTAAAAATTTACGATGGTCATTAAAAGTTTTTGGGCGTTGACCTGTTTTTGTTTCTATTTCCTTTGCGCGTTTTTCCAATAAATCGCTGTCCACATCGCAAAGTGCAATACATGCTGTTCCCTTGTTTTTAAGAAAAGAGCTGAGGTCTGCCCATCCCATCCCTCTAACACCAATAAGGCCAACATTCACTACTTCTCTATCTTTAATTGGGTTTTTGGCCGACACCTGGCCCAAAGGAACTGCTGTGGCAAGGGAGGCTGCACTTACATTTTTAATAAATTTTCTTCTACTACTCATTTTAACGATTTTGGTTTTTTAAAGTACGGTTTTTCAATCAATTATAGATTTCGTTTATGTAGTTATCTATTTGCGCTATTAAATCTCGAGAACTCTCCAATGAAAATTCGAGCTCTTCTTTAGTTTCAGTAAATAGAATTCTTTTAAAATTACTTATCCCCTGGAAGGTGGCCGCAAGATGACCATAATTAATATTTTTCCAAACCAGAGAATCAATCAATGCACCTTGGTCGTGTATTTTCGTCACACCAAAAGTATAGGTGTTTACATAAGATGTTACTTTCCCCTGATAGTCATTCGTGGTTTTTTCCACTCTATCCATAAGAGATATTTTCGTATTATAAAAATTCTTTATGGTAGCTTTTAAGGAGTCGGATAGGTTTTCTACTAATCCAGTTTGATTTAGACTATTGTAGGTGTTTGTATTGTACGGAATTTGAACAATCCAGTTCGGATTAAATTCATAACGCATTATTTGAATTAGTGTATCAACAGTTGCATTAGGTTTTGCCACTCTGGCTCTCAAAGACTCATTCAAATCATAATGTTCATTAATAAAAGGAAGCCTTCTTTTAATCAAGATGGTGTCCTGGACTAGGTCATTTCTCAATGCAATTAAGGAGTTTTCAATTTTGACCTCTGTTTTACGATTCTCATTCCAATTATTAATAGAAAGGGCTATCAATATCCCGATAACAACAAGAACAATTTCCCCAAGTGCATACCTTATGTATTTTAAAGGTTTATTGTCGTCTGCGAGTTTTCTTCGGATTCGCCTAAAAAAATTAATCATAATTTTTGCTTTAAACGCCAGCGCGGCAGGCTGGCCCATTCGCTAAAAACATTCACTGAATGTTTTTTTACCGCTCTGTCCCCTAAAAATTAATCATAAAGAAGTGGTTATATGTCCTTCCTAAGTTACTTAAATATTAAATATGGCGGGATAGACCTTTCGTGATATATACTAACCGATTTACTAAATGCTATTTGTTTAGGATAGATTAGATAATAAATTGTAAATTTAATTAATGGCATTTTTTGCATTACCGTTACAGATTGTTTCCTTTTGTAAATTTGAAACCGTGAAAGCTACATCAATAATACTAATGGGAATTTTGTTGCTTTATTCCATGAGGGGACAAGCACAAAACGCTACAAAAAAAGTTAAATTACATAAGGTTTGGGTTAGCCTGACAGATAGCTCAAAGGTAAAAGGAGTTCTTTATTCTGCCGATGAAAACGCTATTAAAATAGCAAAAAACTATTCCCTGGACGTTTCAAATTTGACGTCTATTAATTATCAAAACCTTGATATTCTAAGAATAAGAAGAAAAGGCAAGGTTGGGAAGGGCGCATGGATTGGAGCTTTATCGGGTGTTGGAGCTGGCATGCTAATAGGCTTAATTGATGGTGATGATGAACCGGGGTTGTTTTCTATGACTATGGAAGAAAAGGCTTTATTGGGAGGAATTTTATTAGGAGTTGTAGGAACTGGGATAGGGGCATTAATAGCAACAAAGAAAGAAAAGATAGTTATAAATGGGGATATTGAAAATTATGAGAAAATGTTAAAGACTATACAGAGTTATTCTTTTACTCCTAATTAAATTTACTTCCTTTTTCAATTGCATTCGACGATTATTTTTATGGCTTGCCTGCCCGCCAACTAGGAGGGTTATCGTCGGCGAGTTTTTTGCGGATTTTACGAAAGAAGCCTATCATAAGAAAGAAGTAGTTGGTTGTTCTTTCTAAGGTAAGAAATTATTAAACAAGGCCGATAAACTCCGTCTAGCCCCGGCATCTTGCTCGTGTTGAAAATAGCATCCCGGCACATGTTACTATTAGCGTATGCCCTGGCTGAAATTGCCAATTATAGTATACTGATAATCAGGTACTCGCAGACGATAAAATGTGAAATTTTACTTAAAAGTTTGCTATTTTTTAGGTTATTTTTCCCAGATAGAGTAACTTAATAGAATACCAAAAACATATACTATGGGAATTAAAAGTTTTCAAGGTCCCAGAATGTCACAGCCATCAGGGGATGAAATACCTTTTAAGGTAAGTGATTTTATGACAAAAAAATTAATCACTTTTAAGCCAGAACAGTCTATGCAAGATGCTATTGAAACACTGATATCCAATAGAATTTCCGGAGGGCCGGTGGTGAATGAAGAAAACGAGTTGATTGGTGTTATTTCCGAGGGTGACTGTATTAGTCATATAAGTAAGAGCAGGTATTATAATATGCCTCTTGATGATGCAAAGGTAGAGGATAGTATGATTAAAGATGTTGAAACCATTGACGGAGACATGAATATTTTTGATGCCGCCAATAAATTCCTGGAAGCCAAACGAAGACGTTTTCCAATTGTTGAAAATGGTAAATTGGTCGGACAAATTTCTCAAAAGGACATTTTAATAGCCACTATGAACCTTAAAACTGAAAATTGGAAATAAATCCGGGTTTTTATAACAGCCTTCATTATTTATTTAATTCTTGATCTATTTGTTCTATTAATTCTAATGCATTTTCTTCTACTGATTTATGTATTCCACCTAGTGCCGTTGACCAGATTTCAACATTTTTAACCATGCTCTGGAATTCCAAATCTTCTTTGAGTCTTTCGTAATTTCTAATATTCCTGAAATATCCGATATTGATAAGT
>NZ_JBATGR010000044.1:0-9646 GCF_049665975.1 Eudoraea sp. | reverse complement strand
ACAAAAGGAGCTATTCCAATGGCGAAGATCGCAAGTATAGCTGAGGTCCATTTGCCTATACGCACCAGCTTTTTTTCACCGGCATTTTTTTGGATATATCGTTTAAAAATGCCCAGGCTAAAAACTGTTGCTGCACTATTTAAGGCACTGTTGAAAGTAGTGAGTATAGCCCCCATCATAACTGCAACAAAGAATCCTGTTAACCAGGCTGGTAATACCATTTTAACAAGATTGGGGTAAACACTATCGGGATTATCATAAAATTCTTCCCCAAAATAATAAAACCCAATAAGGCCTGGAAGTACAATTACCAAAGGAACCAGGATTTTCAAAAGCCCTGTAAACAATAACCCTTTTTGAGCCTCTTTAAGATTTACGGCCCCGAGTACCCTCTGGATAATTGACTGGTGCATGGTCCAGAAATAGATCTGGTTTATCATTAAACCTGTGAAGATTACTTCAAAAGGCAATATAGCCGACCTTGATCCGGGCCCAACCCCTGTTTCTTGGCTTATAACATTAAATTTACCCGGGTTTTTCTCAAAGACCTTGCTTATTCCTTCTGCCAAATTTCCATCTCCAATACTCCAAAGTGCCAGTATAGGAACAAGTAAACCCGCAACAAGGAGGCCAAACCCGTTTATGGTGTCTGTATATGCAACCATTTTAAGTCCGCCAAATATGGCATAAAGAGCGCCAATACCTCCAACGATTAGTATAGTTATCCAAATTCCTTCTTTCTGACTTACGTTCAGTAGTTCTGAGATTTCAAATATGGCTTCGATATTTAATGCTCCGGTATATAATACTATAGGTAACAGAGTAGCTACAAAAGATATGATAAGCAATAGCGCTACCAGAGTTCTTGTAAGGCCATCAAATCGTTTTTCCAAAAATTCCGGAATCGTTGTCAGTCCCATTTTCAGGTACCGAGGTGCAAAATATAAAGCTGCAATTACGAGCGCCAATGCAGAGGTAACCTCCCAGGCTACTATGATGGCCCCATTTTTATAGGCTGAACCATTCATTCCAACAAGATGCTCAGTTGAAATATTGGTCAAAAGCAATGATCCGGCTATGACCACTCCTGTAAGAGATCTTCCTCCAAGAAAATAACCGTCTTTGGTATTTAATTTATCCCGACGAAGTTTCCAGGTAGCGTACAGGGCAACGAAGCCGGTAAAAATTATGAAGGTCAGAAATGTCATAGCTTTAAAAATAAGCAATACCATTTAAAGGGATATGCCCTCTCCTAATAAAATAGAAAAGGGCATAGTAATTATCCTTTTTTATTTAAGAAAAAATTATTCCATTGGGAAGTTTTCGGTAGCTTTAACTTCTTCCATTTGCTTTATATGCCTTTCAGTATGGCCAGACATAAACATAAGTATTTGAAAAGCATCAATAGTGCCAAAAGGCATTTGCCCATAATGATTTCTCAGATCATCTTCTGTAGTCTCCATATAGATTATGTGTTCTCTTCTTTTTGAATTAAAAGCTTCCAGGCTTTCTTCATAGGATCCAAATTTCCCGGATGGCTCAAAAGGTTCTGAGGTTTTTACTTTTGTATCGCGGCTTCTAATCATAGCCATAAGCTCTTTATCAGTCATTTTTACGTCACTGCGCTTAGATGGATCTGCAGGTTTTTTTAAGGATTCCTGAAGCATTTGGTCCAAAGCATTTTCGGAAATAGCCAGATGTTCAACGCATTCGGCAATGGACCATGATTCAGGACTACTTTTGAAATTTAACTGTTCCTCACTTAGCCCATTAAGGGTTTCCATCATATATACTTGAGTTTTAGTCAATTCAAGAGCTCCTATTACTCTTTCCTGATCCGTAAGCTTAGTACTTGTGTGGCCAAAACCAAGCACGAAAAGCGCTATTATTGGAAGAAGAATTTTTTTCATTTGTTTGTTATTTAAGGTTGTTAATTAAATTATTAATCATGTGCTTGACAATTCCGAAATATTTTAAAAGATTTCTATAAACTATGGAATATCCTATAATAGATATACGTATAAATTTAGGATAACAGTCCTGGTATTCAATAAAGTATTGACAAATAATCTTTTAAATAATTTAATCTTTTCAGGGCATCAGATAAAATCTTAAATACTCCATTGTTCTTTGACCTCTTCTATTTACTCTGAAATGCGTACCCCCTTAAAAACATTAACTTTCGGATCTATTGGGTTACCCGATGCCCTTCGCAAAACAACTATCTGCCCGCTATGCCAAATAGCATCCTCAATAGGCCCGTTTATCTGATTCCAGAACGGGTTTTCAAATGTACCTGATTTAGATTTAAAGACCACCAAATGTTCGTTTAGGTCACTTACACCAATAAAAATTTCACTGGCCTTTTTAAAATTTAATAAAGTGCGCTTTCTTTTTTCCAGGAAAGAAAGTGCTTCTTCCCTGGGCTGGGTTCTATCATTTATTTCCTTTACTGCGGAGTTGTACACGACCCGTGATAAGTTATAAAGATGATCTAAGGTTTCATCAATAGTTCTATTGCTTTCCGAAGGCTTATAAGCCAGGTCTTCGGTCCGCAATCCTTCAGTGGCCCAATAATATCTAAATCCCAAACCATCTATCATTCGGGCAACCACTGTACCTGCCGTATAACTATCGGGATAGTCCGGAATCTGATAATAAGGCAGGTCCTGAGGGTGATTTTCCTGTGCATTAATAACGGTAATAAAAAATAAGGCCATAAGGATAGTTTTTAATTTCATATTCTTCCAGATTAATATTGATGAAATGCTTCAGATACAAATTCTAATACCACTGGTAGTGACGCTCTCCAATAGGTCCAGCTATGCCTGCCATCACGTACTCTGTATTCATGTGGAATATCTTTTTTCTTCATTGCTATATGAACAAGACTATTTCCTTCATATAAAAAATCATCATCTCCACAGTCAATAAACCACCTAACCGACTTAATGTCTTCAACCGGCATAGACTCAATCAAAGAAATGGCATTATGACGTTTGAAATACGTTTTGATTTCTTCTTCGGTAAAGGTTTCTCCTCTTTCTTTAAATCGTTCTTTTAATTTATCAATAGTAAGCGCACCAACGGAAGCACTTAAAGGGCAGGCAGAAGAGAATAACTCCGGATGATGCAAAGCGTACATAAAAGAACCACCGCCCCCCATGGAAAGGCCTGCCACTGCACGAAATCGTTTTTCTCCCTTAATTCGATACGTAGCTTCCACATAGGGCATAAATTCTTCAAAAAAGAAATCTTCATAGCGCCAGTCCCCTCGGTTAAAATAGCCTCGCTTTCCAGTATTTGCATCGGGCATTACAATAATCATGGGGGTAGCCTTACCTTCGCGAATGGCCTTGTCTGTAATGTGTAAAACTTCTCCAAATTGCACCCAACCGGTTTGGTCATCACCTCCGCCGTGCAGTAAATAAAGTACCGGATAGCTTCGTTGGGAGGAATCATAATCCGGAGGTAAGTAAATTGCAAATTTTCGCTCACTCTTTAATATTTTACTGTTAAGAGTAAGTTCGTCCAAAACTTTACCGTTTTGACTATAGGCCAATGAACTAATTATGAGATGAAAAGCTAAAAAAAGGATAGTATTTTTCATTTAGATGTTTATTAAGTTAAGAAATTCCTATCAGTCGATCTTTGCCCATTCTGGGAAAACGCCTTCTACAATATCAAAAATAAAGGTACCGAAATAATAAGTTATCACAGATACCAGGATAATCCCTATAATATTTAGGAAAAAGCCGGTTTTAGCCATCTGAATGACAGTAATACGTTTACTGCCAAAAACTATGGCATTGGGAGGGGTAGCTACTGGTAACATAAACGCGAGGGAACCTGCAATTGTGGCCGGAAGCATAAAGAGAAGGGGGTTAGTTTCTATGCTAACTGCCAGGCCGGCAAGAATGGGTAATAAGGTTTCTACAGTTGCTGTATTAGAAGTAATTTCGGTTAAAAAAGTTACAAGGAAACTTATGCAAATAATTAGAATCAGAGGATGCATGCCTCCTAACCATTCCAACTGATGTCCAAACCACAAAGATAAACCAGATTCTTTAAACCCGCTCGCCAGGGCAAAACCGCCGCCAAACAGTAATATTATTTCCCAGGGAATCTCTTCTGCGGCTTTCCAATCCATAAGAAAAGTCCCTGGTTGCGTTTTAGATGGAATCATAAAAAGGACTACGGCAACAAAGATGGCCACTGTACCGTCATTAAAAAACTGTGGATAATTAAATAAGTTTGACCATCCGGGAATCTTGAATTCACCTATCATTATATCCGCCCTGAAAAACCAGAGCATTGCAAGGGAGGCAAAAGCAATTATCAATACTTTTTCTTCAAAGTTTTTCTTTCCCAGTTTTACATAATCCTGAAGAATTTCATTCTTACTCAAACTTTTCCAATTATTTTTTCTCTTGACAAAAATTAGGTATAAGTAGCCGAATAAAACAAAGAACAAAACCAGGGATATTGGAAAGGCATAAAAAAACCAGGTTGCAAAGGAAATCTCCGGGGCATTAGGAAAGTAAATATAAAAGATACGAGCGAATGAAAGATTCGGTGGTGTACCCACAAGAGTTGCAATTCCCCCTATAGAAGCGCTGTAGGCAATGCAAAGTAAAAGGCCTACAGCAAAGTGCTTTACCAATGTTTTACCATTTATCTCCTCCAACTTAGTAATTATTGATAAAAGTATTGGGACCATTAGCATGGCTGTAGCCGTATTAGATATCCACATGGAGAGGAAAGCAGTAGCAAGCATAAACCCCAGAAGTATTCTACCCGGACTACTGCCGATAATTCGAAGAATTTTTAATGCAATTCGCTTGTGTAGCCCCCATTTTTGGATGGCAAGGGCAACCAAAAAACCTCCAATAAATAAAAATATGACATGATTAAAATAAGTGGCTGAAACTTCCCGGCCATTCATGATTCCAAGTGCAGGAAAAAGCACAATAGGCAAAAGAGAGGTTATGGCGAGTGGAATTAGCTCGGTTATCCACCAGAGGGCCATTAATATTGCTACCGCCAGTGTATTAGTAATAGCAGGATTATCCGGATCTAGTTCTACAAAGAATATCAAATAAGCCGAGATAAAAGGGGCCAGAATAGACAAGGCATATCGGGCCGATTTACCCGGGTTTTCAGTGATAAATTTTCTGCCTGTAGGCATGGGTTTACCTTTTTATACTAATTTACGATATTGATAAGCCAATTGTTAATTCTTAGCTTGTTTTTAAATAATCTGATAATCTTAACGACAATGCAACAAGTGTTAAGGTGGGATTTGGAGCTCCAGCAGTACTAAAACAACCAGAACCAGCAATAAAAAGGTTAGAAATACCATGAACTTTACAATTTGCATCTACTACTCCTTTATTACGATCTGCACTCATTCGTGTTGTTCCCATATGATGCCAACCTCCACCTAACTGATCTGGCATCGAGTTGTCGTTTTCATCCCAGAGGAATTCCTCTAATTTTATTCTTCCAACGTTTGCCTTTCCCATCTGTTCCCCAAGTATGTGGTACATTTTTCTGATACTGTATTTATCCAGCTCGGTTAATTCCCAATGCAATTGGGGTCTTGGCACACCCAATGCATCCTTTTCAGCAGATAATACTATTCTGGAGTTAGGGTTAGGGGCCTGTTCCATCCGCGTGTATAATTCAAAAGCCCTATTCCCATTCTCATCCTTCCGAGTATCTTTTTTCTCTCTGGATTTTCTGAAATTTGCTACTAATCTATCGTAGGATTTCCTTGGATCTTTATTGCTCCAGAGATCTATAAGGGGTGTCTGCTGTTTTGCTATTACCAGAGGCGTTAGGGAAGCGGAACCGTTTAGGATACCGGCTTCCTCTTGAATAACTTCGTTAAGAGCTAATTCTGCCCTTGGTTTACGTGTGCTGTAATCAAAAGTGTATAAATCAGTTGAAAATGATTTTTTTAGCCATAATTGGGCGGACTTAACTTCCAGATGTTCCATAAAATAACGCCCAACAAGATCCCTGTCATTGCCTATACCTTTTTTGGTCTGTCCTCTTGATGCCAGTAGCATCCTTGCATTTTGTATAGCACCACATGCTAAGACATAATTTTTAGCTCTTACCTTATGGGTTCTTCCCTCATGATTCTTGACTATGAGCTGCTTTATGTCGTGAACTTCTTCATTTGCAATAATATTCGTGAGATTGGCATAAGTGTAAAGGTGTATATTTGGAGATTTAACAATGGTTTCTTTATAAGTTTTACCAAATCGGGTAGGGGGGCTAAATTGCCACATCTTTGACCAGATAATGTTCTTGTCCAGTGGAAAAGGGGTGAGTTCCGGGTGCTTTTCCTGCCAATATTGAAATTCGTAATTATAGGCATCTAATTCAAATAAATTTTGGGCTTTAGTGTAAAATGGTACAAGATCGTCCAGTGTTATAGGCCAGCCACTATCCGGAACCCAACTTCTAATTTTAAAATCTATCGGATCAAAAGGAGCGCACATACCTCCCCAATGACCTGTTGTGCCTCCAAATAAATGTAGCCTGCATGAGCGCAAAGGATAATACTTCTGTCCTGTTGAGTTTCCGGAATAAAGATCCTGAATTTCACTGTCGTATTCAAAACCTCCACCTTCCAGAAGGATTACTTTTTTGCCACTTTTATTCCAGTCCAGTGCCATACTGATACCCGCTGCACCGGCACCAACAATACAAAGATCTCCTTCAATTATGGTGTTGTTATCAAGGTCTCTAGCGTCTAAATGCATAAATTCTAATTTGCTACGGAGATTGATAAAAGGGCACATTGCCTGGCTTCAGTGATAGAAAGTAACCAGCCATCAATAAGAATCGTATTGCCGGTGGTAAAGTCTTCCGTTACTTTAGATTTCAAACCTATTTTTATTTCGGAGCTGTAAATTTCTGCATCTTTGAGCAGCAATTCTTTCAAATATTTTTTATTATTCTCATCGGTTAACCCCCGGTAGGTATTTCCAATATTAATTAAAGTATTTTGATCGCAGATTTCGGCAAGATCTATAGGGTGCCTCAGGTCTCTGCCTGTTGCAGATTTAAGTTTATAATACCAAATGCCAACTAAGCTTATTAATAGACCAAAAAGCGATAATAACAGGAACTTTCTTCTTTTCATTATGGCTACTTCAGGAGGGATTATTTTTAATTATGGATTTGAAAGATTATTATTTATTGAATTTAAAAATTCCTTTAAATATTTTTTGAAACTCAATAATAAAGGTAATAAAAATGGTGGGTTAACTGCTATATTAAATAGACTTAAAGCCTAATAAGTATCAGGTATTTAAGGCTTTCAACACCCTTTCCGGAGTAAAAGGTAAATGTCTGAGGTGTTTACCGGTTAATTTAAGAAAGGCGTTGGCAATAGCGCAGGCAGCTAAAGGTGTGCCAGATTCACCCACTCCCCGGGGTGGCTCACGAGATTCAATTATTGCAGTTTCTACGCTATCAGGAATATCTGACATTCGCAATATTTCATAATCATTGAAGTTGGACTGTTGCACCTGTCCCTTAACAATGGTCAGTTGTTCTTTAAGTACACTGCTAATGCCCATTAATATTCCGCCTTCCATTTGTGCTTTAACATTATTTGGTTGTATCACTATTCCCGCATCACTTGCACTCCAAAAACGATGAACATTTATTTTGCCGGTTTTTTTGTTTACAGAAATTTCACAAACTCCTGTACTTAATGTACCGCTTCGCTCTAAAAAAGCAATCCCTTTGGCATGGTTATCAGCAATGTTGGAATACCAATCAGACATAGCCATAGCTTTCTCCAATGTAGCAAGTCCCCTTGGTGAATTACTCAATAAAATCCTTCTAAACTCTGCTGGATCTTTCTTGAAATATATAGCTATTTCATCGATCATGCACTCTATCGCAAATTTGTTAGGGCCATGGCCCACTGAACGCCAATGTTTTAGTCTAATGCCTTCAGAAACTTCCCGCCATTCCGCATATTTGTTAGGAATATCATAATAATCAATTCGGATACCGCTTGCAACCAAATTACCACCATCTCCAACCACACAATGTGAAAAACCTGTTATTTTCCCGTGAACGTCTGTAGAAGCCTGTAATCGTTGTAGGGTTAAAGGTCTATAGGCACCATAGCTAACGTCATCCTCGCGTGTCCAAAATAATTTTACCGGTCTGGGAGCAACCTCCCTGGCTAAACCGGTTCCTTCCAACACAAAATCTGTCATGCTCCTTCTGCCGAAGCCACCTCCTAAATACTGCAGATTAATTTTTACATTTTCTGCCGGAATCCCGAGGTACTTCGGAACTCCAAGTTTAGAATCGAAACCTTGCTGACTTCCAACCCAAACCTCAGCTGAGTTTCCATCTGTCGCAACCTGTACTACGGCATTAAGAGGTTCCATTTGGGCGTGGTAGACATAATCATTTTTAAAATCAGCACTAAAGGTTTTTGCCGCTGATTTAATGGCACTATTAATATCTCCTTCATTTGTAATTACTTTAGCTGCTGATTTCGCTGAGGCTATTTTTTCATATTTTTTATAACAATCCTGAGAATTGAAACCACTAGCAGGAGCCTCACTCCATGAAATATTTAGCAATTTTTTGGCAGCCAGAGCCTCTTCTAAAGTTTCTGCAATTATTCCAATGGCATAATCAAATGGGACTATTTTTAAAACCCCCTCTAAGGCCAGTATTTCAGATTCATTATTTAGGGTTGGCTTTGCACCATGAACATTACCACGTTCCAATACGCCATAGAGCATTTCAGGTAATTGAATATCAATGGCAAACTGGGCGGTTCCCTTTACTTTTTCGGGAATATCTATTCGTGGCCGGTCTAGGCCAATAAATCGATAGTTTTTAGGGTCTTTGAACTCTGATTCTGAAAATTCGGGTAGGATATCAGGCATATTCAAAAAGGGAATCAAATTACCATACCCAATCCTTTTGTTATCCCGCCTGTTGATTACTTCACCTTTGGAAGTGCTAAGCTCCCCCATAGGCACTTTCCAGTACTCGGCGGCACTATGCATTAAAATATAACGGGCCTGAGCTCCTGCTTGTCTCATTATGGAATAGTAACCATAAGTTATCATGCTTCCTGCGGTTAACATTACTTTATTGTTGGGACTCCATTTATCCGATCCGTATATTTGGGATTCCTGAGGCGAAAATTCTACGGAGATCATAGACCAATCTGCATCCATTTCTTCTGCAAAGATTGCAGGCAATGAAGTCATGGATCCCTGGCCCATTTCAGCCGCAGGATTATAAATCGTAATCTGACCGTCTTCGGCTAATTTCACCCAAGCTGTTAACTGATGTTTTTTTAAAAGTTTTTCTACCTCTCTATTGTTTTTACAAGAAATCAACTGAGGCAAAAGGCCGGAAACGCCAATAAATAATGCAACCCCTCCTGAGGTTTTTAGAAATTCTCGCCTGCTTACTGCCTTATTCATTAGTTCCACAAAAGATTTATACTTAGAGAGAGATTTAAGTTTTTACTGATGTTTTTTCTGCTGCTATTTCTATAGCTTTTACAATACGCAAATATGTGCCACAACGACATAAATTTCCATTCATATAAGCTTTTATCTCTTCCTTTGTTGGATTGGGA
>NZ_JBATGR010000043.1:0-1858 GCF_049665975.1 Eudoraea sp. | reverse complement strand
AGAAATAAAGACATATTAGTCGTAAATACATTTTCAACAATAACATCGTCAAAAGTGCAACCGTAATGCTTTAATATCTTATCCAGATCTGCGTAGCAATTTTTCATTTGTTGTTCAAAATCTCCTAAAGCTGTAGGATTGCCGTCATTATCCATACTTACAGCACCTGAAATTTTAATGTCATTGCCAATTTTCACAGCATGAGAATATCCATAGGCTTTTTCAGTTTCAGGACGAAGCAGAAAATATTCGGGCTCTTCAACTTCAACTATTTGTTCTTTTTCAGCTTCCTTAGGTGCCTGATTGCAGCTCTGAATTAGTAATGCAAAAACACATAGAGCAGTAAGAAATGTTAAATGGTTTAAAAGGAGGTGTTTTTTTTTCATGTTTTAAAGTGTAATATGTGATTGATTTTTTTGAATCGGCTTTATTATTGGTTTAAAAACCCTAAGTTAATGAAACTTTAATATTATTTGCTGATCTATTTGCCTCATATGTAAATATTTTGAAATTATCTACTCGAGTGAATAAATGGGAAAAAATGTGCTTAGTTATAATCCAATTACCGGAGAATATCTGGGTTGTATTCCGCTATCCGACATTGGGAATACCTGGAGTTTATAGAATATGAACAAACATCTTCTAATTTCTTTCTAATATTTCTAAGCCTTAATACTAGTTTTTGTTTCATCCAAAACTCTCTTCATTAATATAGGACCAATTACTATATAAATTAAAGCTGTATATAGTCCGGAAAAATATTCTCCAACATAAATTGATATCAGGATATGTCCAATAGAATTCAATAATACTCCTACAAGGATGAAAAAAAGGGGAATTATCATCAACTCCTTTATTTGCTTAAACAAAAAGATTCCTCCAATTATAAAAATGAAATAGGCCACCATATTAAAGATTAACCAATAGTCTAATGGGTATGCTACCTGACCTAATAATTTGGGGACTTCTGTAATAAAATCCGTTAAATATTCTTCTGTAAAGTGGAGAAATTGAATTCCCAATAACAATAAGTATAAGGGTAATATTCTTTCAGGATTTGGTGTCTTCTTATAAAATGTATTTAAATAAACTAAATAGGTAAGAATAATTCCGGGTATAAATACTATTACTGAAGTAAGCGTTGAAGAAACAATTATGAAAATTACAATTAGTATGATTACAATTACTAAGGGGATTAATATATACCTGTTCATCTTCATTATCTTAATCTTACTAAACCTCTATGGGTATCATCTATTTTCTAAAATAATTTTTTTTATAATGCAGCATTAGAATTCGTTTAACTTAAAGTATCTGTGTTCATCTATAAAATTAGCATTCTTGAATACGGCCTTTTTAAAAACACCTTCTTTTTTATATCCGTTAATTTCAAGCACCTTCATTGAAACCATATTAAATTCAAAGACACCAGCATAAATTCGAACCAATTTTAAGTCCTCAAACCCATATTTGGTAATTAATTTAATGGCTTTTGTTGCAATTCCTTTACCCCAATAGGGCTCTCCAATCCAATAACCAATTTCTGCTGATTTTCTGTAAACATCCTTTTGAATAATTAATCCTATTACGCCGCAAAGATCGCCTTCGTATTCTATTCCGAAATTTTGTTTAGGTTTTTCTTCAACTACTGAGTTTATAAAAATCTTTGCATCACTTTCATTATAGGGATAAGGAAAAGAATCTCTTAAATTAACGCATATATTCTCATTATTGGCAAGTTTTGCTAATTGAGAAATATCAGATAGATGGAGTTCTCTTAATATTACTTCTTTTGGATTCAATAGTTATTTTTCTTTCGATTAAGTGGTTTTAAGGGATACCTGTTTTTATACCGTAT
>NZ_JBATGR010000042.1:0-1566 GCF_049665975.1 Eudoraea sp. | reverse complement strand
TCCTTACACAGTTCTCTGGTATAGATGTAAAAACCGGATATAGGGTATATACCCTGGGTACTTTCATAGTTGGTTCATTTGCAGCATTGCTGGTATACGTTGCAACCTTTATAGTTTAATAAAATACTCAAACTAGTATTTATACTTTATGTGATTTCCGCATTCTTAGTTAAGGGCGACCGTATTTTATCCTAAATTAGCTGAAAATCAATTAAATTTATCAGTTGCCTAAAAATGTACAAGATTTCTAAAGGAATTGATAGGACAATTATAATTTAATTATGATTTTAGCAAAAAAGACATTAATCTTATATATTCAAACTAACTCTTTTTGACCAAAAAAAGTTTGTCAATCAACCAAAACTAAACAAATGGAAAACACCACAAGCGCCCCCCAAATTAATTCTAAACGTCTTTTTTATGGTAGTTGTTTTGCTTTAATCACTACGGCTTTATCTTTTAGTATTCGGGCCGGTATTCTGCCACAATTAGGAGAAGAACTTAGTTTATCGGCCGAACAATTGGGTTTTATTAACTCTATGTGGTTCCTGGGTTTTCCAATATCTATGGTCATAGGTGGATTGATATATCATAGTGTGGGTGGAAAAAGGATTATGCAATTTGCATTTTTTGCCCATGCGCTTGGTATTATTCTGACCATTTATTCGGGTAGTTATATAGGGTTATTAATTTCTACTTTACTAATTGGATTGGGAAATGGCTGTACAGAAGCGGCCTGTAATCCAATGATTGCCGATGCATACCAGGGCAGCAGGATGAGTAAAATGTTGAACAGATTTCATATGTGGTTTCCCGGGGGCATAGTAATTGGAAGTCTGATTTCAAAATTTATGACTGATGCCGGATTAAGTTGGGAAACCCAAATATGGGTTATTTTAATCCCGACATTAATTTATGCTTACCTCTATTTCGGACAAGCATGGCCTAAGGCAAAAGTTAAGGAAGCCGCATCAATTGGAAGCAACTTTAAAGCAATGTTCTCCCCTTTATTTATTTTTATGATGGTTTGTATGGCTTTAACCGCTATAACGGAGTTTGGTCCGCAACAATGGGTTGGCATAATTTTATCTAAAAGTGGTGCTCCACCCATGCTGATATTAGCACTGGTAACGGGCCTAATGGCCGTTGCAAGGTATTTTGGGGGTGTGGTTGTGAAAAAATTTGATCAGACCGGAGTATTGCTTGGGTCATCAATTCTGGCAACTATCGGTATTTATCTTTTTAGCACACAAACCGGAGGTATGGCTTACGTGGCAGCCGTAATATTTGCCCTGGGAATCGCATATTTCTGGCCGAATATGATTGGCTTTACTGCTGCTAAGATACCTAAAAGCGGGGCCCTGGGAATGTCTGTTATTGGCGCGGTTGGCATGTTTTCATCTTCCATTTTTCAACCAATCATAGGCAAATGGATTGATTCTGACAGGGCCGAAGTAGCCGCCAGTGGACTTACGGGCGATGAGCTGGAATTAGTAGCCGGACAGCAAACACTGGGAACAATGGTTATATTTCCCGCCATCTTAATTGTGCTGTTTACTATACTTT
>NZ_JBATGR010000041.1:0-1652 GCF_049665975.1 Eudoraea sp. | reverse complement strand
CTTGTATTTAGACTCAACAAATTTCTGAATTTTGTTGTAATGGAAACGTCATGATGAACTTGAAATAGCGAAAAAAAAGATTTGAAGTACGATACAAACAAGAGAAAAGGAGCCATTTAGCTCCTTTCCATTGTATTCTAAAAATATAATTTCAGTTAAAGCTGTAATCAGTCTTTTATTGGTTGTTTAAGTTCCTTCTTACCAAGATGTGTTGCGTAAAAGCCCATCATAGACTTATAGAGCGCTATAGAATTTTCTTCTTTGGCATAGCCATGTCCTTCATCATATTTAACCATATATGGCACATCATATCCCTTAGCTCTCAGAGCACTTACTATCTGATCTGACTCATCTATATTAACCCTGGGATCATTGGCTCACTGCACTACAAATAGAGGTTTCTTAATACGATCTATTTGATAGACAGGGGACACTTCCTCCATAATGACTTTCTCTTCGGCGATATCCTCATCGTACCAAATTTCTTTAATTATTTTAAGATAAGGCTTCCAATACGGAGGGATGGTTTGCATAAATGTAAATAAGTTGGATACACCAACATAATCTACACCACAGGCGTATAAATCAGGTGTTTTAGTCAAACCTCTTAATACAGCATATCCGCCATGACTCCCGCCATAAATAGCGGCTTTATTCTTATCTACCCATCCTTCATCAATAACATACTGCAAACCATCTTCCACATCATCCATGGCTTTCCTTCCAATCTGTTTAAATCCGGATTCTAAAAACTCTTTGCCGTACCCGCCCGAGATCCTAAAATTTACCTGAAGTGTAGCATAACCTCTGCTTGCAAATAATTGTGCTTCGGGATTAAATCCCCAGGAATCGCGAACACCTTGCGGACCTCCGTGAGGATTTACAATTACAGGAACTTTTTGTCCGCTCAGGGCAGCTTTAGGCAGGGTAATATATCCATGTAAGGTAATTCCATCCCTGCTTTTAAATGTTATTGGACGCATTTCTGCCATATCCTCCTCCTTAAGCTGTGGCATTAAGTTATATAGTTCTTTAAACTCATCTTTTATAACATCATAAGAGTAATAAACTCCATAAAGTTTATCACTGGCTACAAAAATCAAATAGCTGTTTTCGTCATCCGTAAAATCCGCAATGTTATATTGTTTGCCCTTAAATTGTTTTTCAAATTTTGTATGTAATTTTTTAAAATAATCACTTACTGGAACAATAACCTGTTTCTCCCCTTCGTATTGAAAATAATCTAGCTCCCAATTTCTTTTTCTGGAAGTAGCCATGTCAGAAACATCATATTTATCATTACTGAATATCTTTTTTATTTGTTTATCTTCTTTAAGATCATAAAGGACAATTTCTGACTTATCACTTTCCAAATTTGTTACCATGTATGCATCATGCGGATTTGGAGTAGCATAATTAAATTGTAAAATCCCAAAAGCGTCTTTCCAATTAAGACTTTTGAATAACTCAAATTTACCTTCCTCCGTGGCATAGTAAATATCCTGTTCCACTCCATCCCGAATCCTGGTAAATGCCTTTAAATTTCCTTCTTTATCAAAATTATAACCTGAGATAGGATTAGATGGATCTTCATTACTGTAGAGTTGGTTTAATTCTCCATTAACTACATTTACCTTATATGGTTCGAATAC
>NZ_JBATGR010000040.1:0-18127 GCF_049665975.1 Eudoraea sp. | reverse complement strand
ATTTTCGGTTAAGGTCGCTCATTTCATTTAAAATTTGCTCAAAAGTCCTACTTTTTAATGGAATATGGTCTCAGTTTTTCTTAATTTTACCAACCTAAAGGCAGGTTATTATGAAAATAAAATATGCATTTTTTACCACCATAGCATTGGTCTTATTTTTATCGTGTAAGCAAGAAGAAAAGAAGTCTGAAACCCTTACACAAATGAAGGAAGTTATGGCTATCCATGACGAGGTAATGCCTAAAATGGGCACAATTGGAAAGCTTGTTTCAGAACTTAAACCAAAAATAGATTCCACAGAAAAGGGAATTGAGTATGACAAGGCCATGAAAGATTTACAGGCAGCTCATAAATCTATGATGGATTGGATGAAAGATTTTGGTGATCGTTTCACTTCAGATGAAATCCTCAATGGTGCAGTGCTTACCGAGCAAAAACAAGAGTGGTTGAATGAGGAAGAAAAGAAGGTTAAAGCGTTAAAGTTACAAATCAATAACAGCATTGAACATGCTGAAAAGTTACTGGAATAGTCTTTAAAAAGGCAATTGATTTAAATCTACATTACCGCCTGAAATAATGATCCCTATTTGCTGATCATGATAGTTCTCCTTTTCGCGAATCAAGGCCGCAAGTGCAACTGCACTTGAAGGCTCAACTACGATTTTTAAACGTTCCCAGATTAGGCGCATGGCAGTAATTATTTCTTCTTCCGTGACACGTATTATATCGTGTACGTATTTTTTAATTATTGGAAAGGTTTTGTCTCCCAACACTGTTTTTAGACCATCTGCAATGGTGTTAGTAGTAAGATTTGATTCAATCCTGCCACTATGAAAGGAACGGTAAGCATCATCTGCCTCGTATGGTTCTCCGCCAACAACTTTGCAATTATCTCCAAAATAATGTGCCGCCAAGGCCGTGCCTGCAATTAACCCACCACCGCCAATAGGGGCAAATATGTAATCTAATCCTGGATAATCTTCCAATAACTCCATGGCTGCAGTACCTTGTCCAATTATTACATTGCTGTCATTTGAAGGATGAATAAAAGTAGCGCCCGTCTCCTTGGCAATTTTATATGCCTTAGCTTCACGGGCTTCAATTGTTGGTTCACACACTACAATATTCCCACCGTATTGACTTACAGCAACTTTTTTAACCTCAGGCGCATTCGATGGCATGACTATATGTGCCTTTACGTTAAGACTCTGTGCAGCAAGAGAGAGTGCTTGAGCAAAATTCCCTGATGAATGTGTAACAACACCATTGGCTCTTTCTTTATCTGATAATAACAATATGGCATTGGTAGCACCGCGCATTTTATAGGCTCCCATTCTTTGAAAATTCTCACATTTAAAGAACAATTTTGCACCGGCCATTTCATTTAATAAACGGGAGGTGAGTACCGGCGTACGATGCACATATGGCTTTATCCTGCTATGGCAGTCAAGAAGTTGATGTCTATACATGGATTACAAATCAGTTTCATATGCGGGGTATGTGCTTTAGTTATTCCTTCCATCGGAGTGATTCCATTATTCTCCTTATATCCTTTTGCAAATAGATAGCGGCAGGATAAATAGAATCATAATTGGGTTTCACTTTGAAATAAAGGGACCCTGTTACAAAATGCTGAGTACTGTCTGTTACATAAAATTGGGCCTGAGATGCGGCATCTCCCAATACTTCGTAGAACATGCCATACACTTTGTCTTTTTCATTAATAAAAGGCTGTTCCGTAATATTATCGGCCTTAACAACGTGTTCATAGGACAATTTTTGAGCATCTGCCAACAATTCTTCCAAATTATTCCGCACTTCCTTATAGGTTATAAAAATAGACCCTTTCATTAAAGGGTAGTCCAGGGTAACAGAAAAATTTTTACTTTTTTTTATTTGCGCCTGTGCGTTATACTCAAATTGGAATTTCTCTGTGACCATCAATTCTACAGGAGAATCTGGGTATTCTAATCGAAGCATAGCCTTCGGCTTTGGTAGAGTATCATCACCACATGAAACAAATACTATACTGAATATCAGAGTAAATAAATATAACTTAGGATTCATTTGGCAAGGTTACTTTAATTTGCTTTAATCGTTTTCTATCCAGGCTCTCCACTAAAAATTGGTAGCCCTTAAATAATACAATCTCACCCCGTTTAGGAAAACTCCCTGCTATTTCCAACACAAACCCCGCTATGGTTTCCGACTCACCCTTTTGTGCTTCAAAAACTTCCTCATCTTCAATTTTTGCTACCCTGTAGAAGTCCTTTAATGTTGTTTTCCCTTCAAAAATAAAAGTAAAGTCATCCAGTTTGGAAAAAATCAAATCTTCATCATCAAATTCGTCAGAGATATCCCCAACAATTTCTTCAATTATATCCTCTAAGGTAACAATCCCTGAAGTCCCTCCATATTCATCGACAACAACTGCAAGGTGGTTCTTTTTATCCTGGAACTCTAAAAGAAGGTCATCAAGTTTTTTATTTTCTGGGACAAAATATGGCTCCCTGATTAGCGTTAACCAATTAAAATTTTTCCTGTCTATATAAGGGAGTAAATCCTTAACATAGAGAACTCCTAAAACGTTATCCATATTTTCTGAAAACACTGGAATTCTAGAATATCCATGCTGCTTAATTTCTTCCAAAACTTCTGTGAATTTCATGTCCTCACTAAGCGCGAAGATATCAATCCGCGGTCTCATCACCTGTTTTGTATCTGTATTTCCAAAGGAAACAATTCCCTGCAAAATTTTTTGCTCTTCTTTCGTGGTGTCCCCTTCTGAAGTAAGTTCTAGTGCCTGTGAAAGTTGATCTACACTTAAACTGGATTTCTGTTTAGCCAGTCTGTTATGCATAAATATAGTCGCAGAACGCATCGGAGAACTAAGAGGGGTTAAAAGAAAATCAAGAATCTTTAATGGGTATGCCATAAAAATTGAAAACTCAAATCTATTTCTATTCGCGTAGATCTTAGGAAGAATTTCACCAAACATCAAAATTAAAAAAGTAGCTACCAAAACTTCCAACAAAAAACGTACCGATATCAATCCAAATAATTGATAATTAATTTTGGAGAATATGACGTCTCCAATGGAGCTAAACAAAAGAACAATCCCAATATTAATTGCATTATTAGAGATTAGGATTGTTGCGAGTAGCTTTTTTGGCCGCTCTAATAACTTAACCACTATTTTTCCCCTGGCGGTCTTCTTTTCTTCTATTTCATTTAAATCGGTTTGAGACAAACTAAAAAAGGCCACTTCAGCACCTGAAATCAGGCCTGAGCAAATTAAAAGCAGAAATAGCATTACAATTTTTAATGCGAAAGCGCTATTAATCACTACAAAATTTATAAATAAACTAAGGGGGTCAGGATCCAATAGTCAAAATTTACTTAATTTGTTTAGAATGGTAAATCATCATCCTGTACCTGCTCATTTACAGGTTTTGTTTCCCTTGTGGAATTTGGTTGATTTGCTTCGGAATTTGGTTGAATCTTTGGAGTATTGGCAGAAGCATTAGCCGTACTTTCCTTCTTGGTGGAAAGAAATGTAAAGTCCTGTACATGAACCTCCGTTGTGTATCTGTTATTGCCATCCTCTCCTTGCCACTGCCGGGTTTTCAATCTCCCTTCCACATATATCTTATCTCCCTTACTAAGGTACTTTTCACATATTTCTGCCGCCTTATTACGAACAACAATATTATGCCACTCCGTATTTATTACCTTTTCTCCGGTTTGCTTATTGGTATAAGTCTCATTTGTAGCGATAGGAAATCTTCCTATACAATTACCGCCATCAAAATAATGCATTTTTACTTCGTCTCCCAGATGCCCGATTAGCATCACTTTATTCAATGTTCCGCTCATAATAATTTCAAAAGTACGAATTTTTGAGGGTTTTTATAAAATCTGCAATTAAAACTGGTACTGGATATTTATCCAATTCCATAGGTGACAATCCATCTACTAAACGATCTGATGTTTTCACTATCCAAAACTTGGTATGCAAGTGTTGATGAGACAATTTATGTACGATAGTTTTATCTGATGACTCATATACCAGATGGGGTTCCTCCAGAGTCAAAATTTCCGTCAATCTTTGTTTTATCTCTTTGACACTTATTTCCTCCCGGGTTTCTAATAATGGGAATTCATACAAATTCTGCCAAATATCCTTTCCCGATCTTTTTATAAGATGCGTATTTCTTTCTTCATCCAAAACTACCAGATAATTAAAAAAACGCTTTTTTACTTTCGCCTTTTTCAATTTTACCGGGTATTTATAAATACTATTTGTCTGAAGTGCCACACAGGTCTCAGTTAATGGACAGGATAAACAAAGAGGCCTTTTAGGAGCACACTGAATAGCCCCAAATTCCATAATTCCCTGATTATATTCTCTAATGTTCTCTGAGCTCAAAACTTTCCTGGCCAGGTTTTTAAAAAATGTTATTCCTTCAGAACTATTAATTGGAATATCAACGCCAAAATATCTTGATAATACTCTATAAACGTTACCATCTACAACTGCTTCAGGTAGGTTATAACTTATAGAGGCTATTGCACTTGCTGTATAATCTCCTACTCCTTTTAATTTCAATAATTCTTTATAAGTATCAGGAAAGTTTCCATCGTGTTCTTCAACTATTTTTTTCGCTGTAAAGTGCAGGTTTCTGGCACGGGAATAATACCCAAGTCCCTGCCATAGTTTTAAAACTTTTTCTTCACTGGCATCCGCCAGGTCATAAACAGTTGGGAATTCTTCAATAAACTTAATATAATAGGGTGTTCCCTGAGCCACTCTTGTTTGTTGCAACATTATTTCTGAAAGCCATATCCTGTATGGGTCGGTTGTATTTCTCCAGGGAAGTGACCTTTTGTTTTCAGAATACCAAAGAAGAATTATTTTCGAAAACGTCATCACTTAAATACTAAGGAACAAAAGTAACAGTTTATATACTTAAAATTAGTTGATTAGGATGAAAGAATGAATTTAATTTATATATTTGCAAGCTTGAAAAACTTACAGAAATCTAAAATACTAAAATGACGAAAGCGGACATTGTATCGAGAATCTCAGAAAAACTGGGTATAGAAAAAGGAGACGTACAAGCAACTGTTGAAAGTTTTATGGAAGAGGTTAAATCTTCCTTAGAAAATGGAGATAATGTTTATCTCAGAGGATTTGGCAGTTTTATTATTAAAACAAGAGCGGAAAAAACAGGTAGAAATATTTCAAAAAATACTACTATAAAAATACCGGCTCACAACATTCCGGCATTTAAACCTGCTAAGGTCTTTGTAGAGGGAGTAAAAAGCAACGTAAAAGTAAAATAATAACAGTAACAAAAAGTATATTTTCATGCCGAGTGGTAAAAAAAGAAAAAGACATAAGGTAGCTACCCACAAACGAAAAAAACGGAGGAGAGCTAACCGCCACAAGAAAAAGTAGTTAGATAACTACTTTTTCATTTTATACGTTCATTGACATAGAAATTCCAAAAAAGAATTTCAACGGGTTTATACAACCTGTAACAACTATTGTTTAATCCATTCGTCCTATTTTATAGGTGTCGAATAAAAATTGAATCAGGTGAATAGAGAATTAATCGTAAGATCGAATTCTGATACCGTTGATTTTGCCTTATTAAATGATGGAAAACTCATAGAACTTCATAAAGATGAAGACGATAATAATTTCAATGTTGGCGATGTTTTAATCGCCAAAGTCAGGAAACCGGTTACCGGTCTCAATGCCGCTTTTGTTAACGTAGGTTACGAAAAAGATGCATTTTTACATTATCATGACCTTGGACCACAATTGTCCAGTATGTTGAAGTTTATTAAATTAGTGAGTACCGGGAAATTAAAAGATTTTTCCCTTAAAAATTTTCCATTTGAAAAAGATATTGATAAACATGGCAGCATTAATAATGTAATTAAAGCCAATCAATCTCTTTTAGTGCAAATTGTTAAAGAACCCATTTCTACCAAAGGCCCCCGAATTAGTTCGGAACTTTCCATAGCCGGACGATATTTGGTTATGGTCCCTTTTTCAGATCGTGTTTCCGTATCACAAAAAATAGGAAGCAACGAAGAGAAAGACAGGCTAAAAAGGCTAGTAAAAAGTATTAAACCAAAAGGGTTTGGGGTAATTATTAGAACAGTTGCAGAAGGCAAAAAAGTAGCAGAATTAGACAAAGATCTTCAGAACTTGCTGAACAAGTGGACAGCAATGTGTAAGAAATTGTATAAAGCGCCGACACCTTCCAAAGTATTGATTGAGCTAAATAGAGCTTCCTCAATCTTAAGAGATGTTTTTAACGATTCATTCAGCGGTATCCACGTTGATGATGAGACGCTTTATGACCAGATTAAAGATTACGTGCAAGAGATTGCACCAAAAAAAGAATCCATAGTTAAGTTGTATAATTCTTCTGTGCCAATTTTTGAAAAATTTGGTATTGAAAGACAGATCAAGACCTCCTTTGGACGAACAGCATCCATGAGCAAAGGTGCCTATTTGGTGATAGAACATACTGAAGCGCTTCATGTAATAGACGTGAATAGTGGTAACCGCTCCAACAAAGCAAAAAATCAAGAAGATACTGCTTTGGAAGTAAACATCCTGGCCGCCTCAGAGATTGCAAGACAATTACGTTTGCGAGATATGGGTGGTATCATTGTTGTCGATTTCATAGACATGGTAAAAGCCGATCACAGAAGAAAACTTTTTGATCACCTGAGGGATGAGATGAAAGAAGATAGAGCCAAACATAAAATATTGCCGCCTAGCAAGTTTGGTCTTATACAAATTACCAGGCAAAGGGTACGTCCCGAAGTAAATATTAAGACAACTGAGGTAAATCCCAGTGGCCAGGGCCAGGAAGTAGAGGCTCCAATTGTTTTAGTTGAAAAAATGAATGTAGATCTTGAAAGAATAATGAAAGGACCTGCAAAGGGCAAAGGAATTGTGCTGAATACACATCCTTTTATTGCCGCTTATTTGACTAAAGGATTCCCCTCACATCGTTCCAAATGGTTTATGGAATATAAAAAATGGATAAAAATTCAACCAAGAGATGCTTATACATATCTCGAATACCATTTTAAAAATAAAGATGGCAAAACCATTAGATAAAAAAAAAGCGACTTCCAAAACGGAGTCGCTTTTTATTTTGCCATATAGGGAACCGTCACAAAATACTCCTCATCAAAAATTTGTTTGGTCCTATAAGGAATTAATAAATCTGCTTTTATTGTTTTTTAACCGTTATTCATAAATTTGTTCTTAATAGGTTTTAGTATAAAAAATAATTATGAAAAATCCCGCCAGTATAATTTTACTAATATTTTTACTGATTATTTCTTGTAACTCTGCCACTGACAATAATGATTTTTCTGAAATAATAAAAGACAGTCCTTTTATAAATGGTAAAAGTGACTATTTAAATTCTCCTTATGTTACAGCAGGGGATAGGGTGTATATGGTGGGTCACCAAAATGGATCTTTTCCTGATTTGGGATGGCATGTTAAAGGTGAAATGGGCGGTATCTGGGATCACCCGATTAAATTAATGGATGGGTTTGAGGTAACACTTAATTGGCAAGATCAAAGTTTAAAACTAGATTCTGCAACTTCTTTTGTTAACTATCCATATGCAAATAAACATACATATAATCTTAGTGAAAATAATATGCAAATTGAACGCTTCCAATTTGTGCCTGATGGCAAGGAGGGAATTCTGATTCAATATAAATTGAAAAGCCGATCGGACGAAGTACAAAACTTTGATTTTGTATTTAGCGGATTTTCCGATTTAAGACCTGTTTGGCTAGGAGAGCGAACAGGGATGATAGATAGTGAAGACAAGGCAGAATTTTTAAAGAATTCTAATACATGGCTTCTAAAGGACAACAAAAATCCATGGTATGTGATTTTTGGCACACATATGCAACCATCTGAATACAGTTTTGAAAAAAGTATTCATCATGGTCTGGGAATATCAGGTAATTTGACTTATAAGATTTCCCTTCAGCCCAATGAAATTAAAATACTGAATTTTACCATAGCTGGTTCTTACCAATCCAAAGAACAAGCATTGGCTACCTATGATTCCATTCAAAATAAAAGTACAGATTACCTTATATCGAAAAAACAACGGTATAGTCAACTTGCAGAACAATCGAAGCTGACAATTCCGGATAAGGAATTACAAAATGCATTTGAATGGTTAAAATACAATTGTGATTGGTTAATTAGGGATGTTCCTGAAATTGGAAGAGGAATAACTGCAGGAATTCCTGACTATCCGTGGTGGTTTGGGGTAGATAGTGAATACGCCCTGCAAGGCTATATGGCCATTGGTCAAACGGATATCGTTTATAAAACAATTCATCTCCTGGATAGTGTTTCAGAAGCAGTTAATGGCAATGGCAGAATCCTTCACGAAATGTCTACAAATGGTGCCGTCTTTAACAAAGGAAATATTAACGAAACCCCACAATTTGCATCATTAATATGGCAGATATATCTATGGAACGGAGATTTACAATTTTTGGAAAAGTATTTCCCAACTATTCAGAAAGGACTAAACTGGTTAATGTCTGAAAATGATTCTAACAAAAATCTTTTTCCCGATGGCTTCGGCATGATGGAAATACATGGCCTTGATAGTGAAATGATAGATGTAGCTGTTTATACCCAAAGAGCTTTTGCTGATGCCTCTAAAATGGCAAAGGAACTGAGAGAGGATTCATTAGCCTCAAATTACGGAAAGATAGCTGGTACATTAAAAGACAAAATTAATAAAGAATTTTGGGCTGAAGACTTTAACTCCTATGCAGACTTTATAGGGACAGATAAACAGGCCTTGCATTTAATAGACGATGCAATAATTAGAGCAGATACCCTTAATAAACCCTGGGCAATTGAGGAATTGGAAGAGACTAAAAAATCTATCCTTGATAATCCTTCCAGGGAACTAAAGCCATTTGTTCTGCATCATAACTGGGTAGTAAATACACCTATGGAAATGAAAATTGCAGAGAATAATAAGGCTATTAAAGCGCTTCAAACATCTGAGAAATTTGTAAATCCTTTTGGTGTTTTTGTAACAGGAATAGACAGAGATGCCTCCGCAGGTTCTGATGACGGTTCCTTCAAAGGAAGTAAAATCTTTTCATATACAGGTGCGGTAATGACACTACCAACAGGTGTTTTAGCAATAGCAGAAAATAATTATGGCAGGCCTGATAATGCATTAAATTATCTAAAACGGATGACCCGGACTTTTAGCTATGCCCTTCCAGGAAGTATTTATGAAGTTTCCCCAGATTATGGAATGATTACTCAAGCCTGGAATATTTATAGCTTTGCAATTCCTGTAATTCATCAATTTTTTGGAATCCAACCCTCAGCATCAGAAAAAAAGATTCAGATTATGGTTCAAATGCCTGAAGAATGGAATTCAGCATCTTTAGAAAATGTGATTGTCGCAGAAAACAAAATTTCTGTTTTCTTTGAGAAAAAAGATAAAGTAACTACAGTAAGAGTAACGCAATCTCAAAATGACTGGACTTTGGAAATAGTGCTTCCAAAAATAGAAAGCAGAAATTACATAATAGTAAAAGGAAGTGCAGAAATAACCACAATAGAAAATCAGATATTCTATTTTTCCAAAGATCCCATTATTGAAATTAAAACAACCTCTGAGTAATAAAAGTTAAAATCGCGATCTATTCCTGGTTTCCTGCTGATACTAGAATTATTATCCTCATTATGAATTATTCTCAAAAAACTTATACGATAAATGAAGCGCAAAAAAAGATAGAAAGGTATTGTGCTTATCAGGAACGTTGTCATTTAGAGGTTACTACTAAGTTACGGGCAATGCGTATGATTCCGGAAGCAATAGACCTTATAACCACTCATTTAATTCAAAATAATTTTTTAAATGAAGAACGATTTTCCAGGAGTTATGCCAGGGGAAAATTTAACATCAAAAATTGGGGTAAAGGAAAAATCGTCTCAGAATTGAAAAGACGAAACATATCAAAATACAACATAAAACTGGCGATGGAAGAGATAGATGAAGAAGATTATGCAAAAAAACTGGATTTGATAGCCAGAAAGAGATTAATACAGATTAAAGAAGGGAGTTTGCAAAAACGGAGAAAAAAGTTGGCAGACTATTTATTATATCGCGGTTGGGAAATGAATTTAGTCTATTCAAAAATTTCTGAACTATTGTCTTAGAATACTGAAATAAAAAAATATCGTTCCTAGCACAAAATAATTGTATTTAGGGCAGTATTTCGTAACTTTGCCGCTTAAATTCATAGATATGAAGCCAAAAGTTACAACAGAGTTTCATCACGGACAGGCAAGAATATTCAAAAATCCATTTTTGGAAAGTCTTACCAAAACAAATCCAATACAAAATATCATTGTTTATGGAATCACCATCATAGCAATGATTTCGTTTGCTTATATAAAAATAGGTTTATCTCCTATTGAGATTATCGGTCTTTTTATCACTGGTGTATTCTTTTGGACATTTGCCGAATATATGTTACATCGCTTTGTTTTTCATTGGGTTACTGAAGCAAAATGGTCTCAACGTTTCCATTTTATAATGCATGGTTCACATCATCATTATCCCAGAGATGAAGAACGCTTGTTAATGCCTCCCGTTCCGGGATTACTAATGGCAAGCGTATTATTTCTTCTCTTTTATTGTATTTTCTGGATACTTGGAATATCTCAACTATCCTTTGGCTTCTTCCCCGGGTTCTTTTCCGGCTATTTAATGTATTCTTTTGTGCACAGGGCTACACATGTTATGCGACCTCCTAAGAGGTTTAAAAGTATATGGCAGCATCATAGTTTGCACCATTACAGATATCCTGATAAGGCTTTCGGTGTATCAAATACTTTTTGGGATAAAGTCTTTGGAACTATGCCTCCGTCTAAGGCAAAAGGTAAAAAAGAAGAATTGGCATAACTTAGAGTTCTATTTTATCGCCTTCATTCTTTCGAAAGGTTTTGTTCTATCAAATAAGTATCGATAGGTAGTGTGTATTTTACATATCTCACCCCCTACCTGTTTTACTACAATAATCATTTTTCTGTTAAAATCACCAATTCCATTAATTTCAATAACTTCATATTGATTGGATAGGCTTTTTGCCATATTATGAAATGCATGAATTATTCCGCCATCCAGCCCTTTCCCCTGATGCGCCGGGACAACACCAAATACAAACCCCAACATTTTTTTATTCCTTTTGCGCCACTTATGCCATACAAATTTTAATTTTCCAATAAAATCTAACTTCCCGTTTACATATTTGAACCATTGATTTACTTCGGGAATATTTATGTAGAAAGCTACCGGTTCTCCTTTATAATAGGCAAACCATATTATTTTTTCGTCAATAATTGGCTTCAATTTTTTCATAAGTAAATGCCCCTGTTCCTTAGATATTGCTGAAACACCTTCATGATTAACCCATGCTTTGTTATACATATCAATTATACTATCTGTTTGTTCTTCAAACTTTTCCATTTTGAAATGATCAAATGTATAATCGGGATTACTATTTACAATAGTGGCCTTTCGTTCTAATCTAGGGTTCACATCCTCCTTAATTACTTTTAAAAAGGTATAGTGCTCAAAATAAGTTTGAAAACCATAGTTTTCAAACAATGTCTTATAATAAGGAAAGTTGTAATTGCATTGATAATTGGGCTCCAGTTCATATCCTTTGGTTAAAAGCCCCCACCATTTGTCTCTTGCTCCAAAATTTACTGGTCCATCCATAAACTCAACCCCACCATCCAATAACCACTTTTTACTAATTTCGAATAATGTATTAGCAGCATTTTGATCATTAATACATTCAAAAAAACCTACCCCTCCAAAAGTTTCGGTTTCACCTTTTGCCGAAGTTTTTCTTAAAATAAAAGCTGCAATACGACCAATAATTTTATTGTCTTTTAATAAAAGCCATCGGATGCAGTTCCCGCGTTCAAAGTTTTTATTGATAGCAGGATCAAAAATATCTGCTATATCCTTGTGAAGAGGTTTTATATATTGTTTTTGATTTTTATAAAGATCATCTGGAAATGAAACGAATCTTTTACAATCGCGGTGGGACTTAACTTCGACAAGATGCATTTAATACAATTAAAAGAAATGTAAACATAATCATAAATAGAAAGAAAAGATAAAGAGGTGAATAATATTTATTCTGAAATCTTTCTGAACATGAACTTAGGGGAGTATTTTATTCGTCCTTTTTATTGCTTGATCATTTTTCCAGTCAATCCATCGCTGTCCTTTGATTCTGCGCATCAAATTATCAAAATGTCTCATTACAAGGACATTGTATACCGCTTTTCCAAGATTTTTTGAGTTATGGGCAATCCCTCGCAAACTCATTGAAAACCCTGGTGTTATATATTTCATATAATGCCAAAAACCTTCCGGTATATATAGAACTTCACCGTGATTCAATTGCGTCTTATATCCGTTAGCCATTTCTAAAGCAGGCCATTCGTGTAAATTTGGGTTAGAAAAATCTATACTTTCATGTGTAATAAGTGAATGAGGTACTTTATAGAGAAATCTATTCTGAGTTTGAGGAAAAAGAATACATTCCTTTTTACCCTCGAAATGAAAATGGAAAATATTAGCAAGATCAATATCATAATGCATAAAAGTATACGAATCCATTCCTCCAAAAAATAACATCGGAAGTCCCTTCATGAATCGAAATCCAAAATCTGGATAGGAGAAATCATTTTGAAGCTGTGGTGCTTCCTTGATTAAATTCCATAAAAATATTCTGTATTTCGTTGGCTGCTGTTTAATAAGGTCGATATAGTCAGCCATCTTCATTTTGGAGTGAGGCTCATTAAATCCGTCTTTATAATCAACTGGCCTGTCATCATATAGAGGCACTGTAACATCACCTGCGACCTGTTTCATATACTCAAAATTCCATTTAGAATACGCAGGCCAATCTGTTATGAGTTTTTCAATTACAACAGGTTTTTGAGGCTTGTAATAGTTTTTTATAAAGTCCTCCCTGTTAATGGTTTTTACTCTTGGTATATCCTCTAATTTCAAAATCCCAGATGTATATTAAAGTTAAAAATGTTGCTAAAAACTATTTTTGTTTAGCGTTTTCTATAACCGTCCATTATGTTTGGATTTAACCTTTGCTAGCTCATTACGCTCTATCTTATGTTCCGGTCTTGACCATTTTGGTTTTTCTCCAATTGGTTGCAGCTTAGATTCATTTGCTTCCACCGTATTTGGTTGCGGTGCCTTAACAAAAGCTTTTTGGGGAACAAGACCTAATTGCCTAAACATATCCAAATCTTCATTTACATCAGGATTCGGGGTTGTCAATAATTTATCACCTGCAAAAATGGAGTTCGCTCCTGCAAAAAAGCACATCGCCTGTCCTTCTCTGGTCATTTCTGTTCTCCCGGCAGACAATCTTACCTGGGTTTTAGGCATAACAATTCGGGTTGTAGCAACCATCCGTATCATATCCCAAATGGAAATAGGGTCAATGTCCTCCAAAGGAGTACCTTCTACAGCTACAAGTGCATTAATAGGTACAGATTCCGGCTGAGGATTCAAGGTAGATAAAGCTACCAGCATTCCTGCTCTGTCTTCTAATCTTTCCCCCATTCCTATAATACCTCCACTGCAAACTGTTACATTGCTTTTCCTGACATTTTCAATGGTTTTTAATCTATCGTCAAAAGCCCTCGTTGAAATGACATCCTTATAATAATCTTCTGACGTATCCAGATTGTGATTGTATGCGTAAAGACCTGCTTCTGCCAAACGACTTGCCTGATTTTCGGTTAGCATTCCTAAAGTACAGCAAACCTCCATATCAAGTTTATTGATGGTTCTTACCATTTCTAAAACCTGTTCAAACTCATGGCCATCTTTAACATTACGCCATGCAGCTCCCATACAAACTCTTGAACTTCCGGATTCTTTTGCACGCAATGCCTGCGCCTTTACCTGCCGAACAGTCATTAGGTCATTATTTTCAATATCTGTATGATAACGTGCTGCCTGTGGGCAATAACCACAATCCTCAGGACAACCACCTGTTTTAATGGATAATAAAGTAGATACCTGTACCGTATTCGGATCATGAAACTTCCGATGTGTGGTGGCAGCTTCATATAATAATTCCATCATGGGTTTATTATATATTTCAAGAATCTCCTGTTTTGTCCAGTTATGTCGTTCTACACCCATAAATAAGAATTTTATTTAAAAGTCAAAAATAATCTTTAATCCGTAAAATATTCGATAAATCAAATCTTAATTAATATGATTTTAGCAGGTTAATTTTGGGTGTTCTTTAATAAAATACTAACTGCGTTTCCACCAAAACCTACCGCATTTATAAGCACTCTGTTTATTTTTTGCGGTGGATTAAATTTCATAAAAGGAACTCCTATAAATTGTTGATGTTGCAACATTAAAACGGCCAGTTCTAAACTTAGGATTCCGGATGCACCAAAAGTATGTCCTACTTTCCATTTATTTGTAGTAAGTGCAGGTGTGGAATTACCAAAAATTTGTTGAATTGCAGTAAATTCAGCATTATCTCCTTTAATGGTACCCGGCGCATGCATCACAATAACATCTACTTCTTTAGGGTTTAGTTTTTCAAGTGCCATAAGCATTGAATCCTGTAGACATCGGGCGTCTGTGGAAAGAGAAATATTATGTTCTAATGGTTCTGTGGCAAATCCAATTCCTTCAATGATAGCAAGGGATCTTTTCAGAATACCATATTCCAAACAAGCAACACCTGCACCTTCTCCAAGTACCATAGAGTTCTGAGCTTTACTAAGGTCAAGTGCCCTACAGGGATAATCGCTTTTATCCTCTTTGGCATATATTTTAAGGGCTCTCATTTGGGCAATAGTAAAAGACGTCAATGGCGCTTCACTACCGCCTACCAGAAACTTTTTCGTCATCCCACTTCTAATCCATGCCACACCATTTAATATGGCGTGAAGCGCTGAAGAACAGGTAATTGAATGTGAAATATTGGGGCCTTTTGTCTTCAGGTCATGGGCTATCCAGGAAGAAATATTACCCAGAGTGGTTGTTGGGGAGGTCAATACCGCGGTAGTCCCTTTTTGCAAATACTCCTTGTGATATTTCTCAAATAGCCCGGTTGCTCCTCGGGATGAACCAATATTAATTCCAAAATTATCATTTTCTGCCCAGCCTGCATTTACAACAGCTCTTCTGGCCGAAAAAATCCCATAAAGGACACTATCATCAAGGTTTGAATACCTTGAATTACTATTTCTAAGTGCGTTTATTTCTGATTTTTCAGATTCAGATAAAGATGATACCCATGTATTCTTGCCGTCAAAAGTTACTTCTTTTAAAAGGTGGTTAGAATGCTGATAATTGGCCCAAATATCCTCTGTATTAATTCCCAGTGAGGAGATGGAAGCAATTGATGTAATCGTAATAGGTTGAGTCAAGGAATTAGTATTTAGCGTAAAAATAAAAGTTCTTACCTTGAAAGTGTAAAAACAATATAAAAAACAATGAACAATGAATTGATCCCTCAGCCGAATTGGTGGAAAAGAAATTGGCCATGGGTAGTACCTGTTGGGGGTTGTTTTACTATTCTTATTCTCTTAGCCGTTGCTATTGGTTCTTTATTTTTTGGCATTACGTCAATTATGGATGATTCTATTCCTATTGAATATGCACTTGAAAAAATTAATGCAGATCCTGAAATAACTAAACTAATGGGTTCCCCTATTAAAAACAATGGAATGATTCAAGGTGAATTTAACTTGAACAATGATGAAAAAAGTGCCGATCTGAAAGCACCTATTACCGGGCCTAAGGAAAGTGGTACTTTGTTCATTAAGGCCACTGCCAAAGGCGATAAATGGACCTATCATGAAATAAGGGTTGTTATCCAGGATAATAACGAGGTAGATCTTATAAATGATGAGTGGGACTAGAATCCTTTGGCAAATCCTGAACTACCGTATCCAGTGCAAGTTCAATTGTATCATAAAGTTGTTTTAACTGGGAGTCAGTGATAATAAAGGGAGCCAAAATATAGATAGTATTCCCCAATGGACGTAAAAAAACACCATGCTTTAGAAAGAAGTTAAACAGCCGGTCGCGCAAACTACCGTAACGCTCCATTTTAATATCCAAGTCAAGTGCAAAGATGATTCCAAACTGACGAATTGCAGCCACCTTCGGATGTTGCATAATTTTTAATCCAAACTTCTTGTGAGATTCAATGACTCGCCGAATATCCTTTTGAATTTGTTCAGATTGAAGCAATTCAATACCAGCCAGCGCCGCTGCACAAGCCAACGGATTTGCTGTATAGGTATGACCATGAAACAGACCCTTAGCAATATCATTGCTGTAAAATGCATCATAAACCTGCTGAGTACATGAAGTTACTCCCATAGGAAGCAAACCGGCAGTAAGAGCTTTAGAAAGGCATATGATATCTGGTTTAATTGAGATATGCTCAGAGGCAAAATTCTTTCCTGTCTTGCCAAATCCGGTCATTACCTCATCTGCAATTAATAAGACCTCATGTTTTTTGAGCAGGTCAAGAATCATATTTAATGCTTCTGCATCATGCATTTTCATAGCCGCCGCCCCCTGCACAAGAGGTTCATATATAAATCCTGCTATATCGTTCTTCCTAAGTCTTTCAGAAAGTTGAAGTAAAATATTACTTATATTCTCTTTAGTTGGGGTTAGAATTCGTTCTACTTCAATGAAATAATCTTCAAATGGTCCATTATAAACCGAAAGTCCTGAAACAGACATAGCCCCAAAAGTATCCCCGTGAAAGCCCTCTTCAAATGCGAGAAGTACCTTTCGTTTATTACCCTGATTAAAATGATATTGTAAAGCCATTTTAATTCCAACCTCCGTAGCCGTCGATCCATTGTCAGAAAAGAATATTTTCTGTTGGTTAGCAGGTAATATTTTTATTAATTCTTCCGATAGTCTTACGGCAGGTTCATGGGTAAAACCGCTAAATACCACCTGATCTAGCACCTTCATTTGATGTTGTACCTTCTCTAAAATAAAATCATTACAATGACCGTACATTGAGGTGTACCAGGAAGCAATCCCATCAATATAATCATTGCCCTCCTCATCATACAAAAGAGCACCTTTCGCCTTCACTATGCCTAGCATATCAGAATGTAGCTTGTGCTGCGTAAGGGGGTGCCACAAATGTTTTTTATCTCTTTCCGTTAGATTTTTCAATATTTCAGAATATAATTGTTAGTTTCAAATCCAAAACTTGGATCAGACCTGATCATAATGGCGCTCAAAGTGTTTGCAGTATTGGATAAAATTTTGCCGCATATTGTTTTATGAGGGGTTTATCAAAATTAGTTTCCTCCTCAATTCTGCCTATTACCTTTACCCCTGTCTTCCGTATTATAATGTCTTCTGTACTTGGATGTTCATTACCACTGAATATAACAGCCACATTAAACCCTTTTTGCTTTAAGCTTTCAATGGTTAACAAAGAATGGTTAATACTTCCTAAATAATGCCTCGAAACTACTATTACCAGATAATTAGCTTTAATGATATCTAAAATGGTCTCCTTTTCGTTTAAAGGCACCAGTAAACCTCCTGCTCCTTCAATTACAAGATGATTTGTTGTTTGTGGCTCTATAATTTGGGCTATATCAATTATAAGATTATCTATTTCTGCAGCCGCATGAGGACTCATTGGCGTTTTTAGGGCATAACTGTTCTGGTGGACCACGGTCTTCTTATTGGAAATCAATTCTTTGATCTTATGACTGTCCGAATGCTCAAGATCCCCTGCTTGTACAGGTTTCCAGTAATCGGCATTCAGAGACTCGGTCACAATAGCCGCAGCAATGGTTTTCCCAACATCTGTAGATATTCCGGTAATAAAAATTCGTTTCATTATACGTTATAGTTGGGTAATCATATTACACTTTAGACATTTGTATTTCTTCTTTTCTAAAAATGGGAATAATTTATTGATTATGCCCTTTCTACTATAGTAT
>NZ_JBATGR010000039.1:0-7819 GCF_049665975.1 Eudoraea sp. | reverse complement strand
GTAACTCTGAAACCCTTTGGTATGATTATAATACAGGGTATTGGCCTTACCTCCAAAATAGCTAACATAGACATTCTTAAGCAATTCAAGCTTTTTGGTCCATATGGCTACATGCTCTAATTTCATTGATTTACATTAAAATACTTTGGAAAACATTTTTAAACCACCATTTTAGAAAGCTAAAAAATCAGGTCTTGGCATTTCTACTCTTACTCAATATTCCTTTTTTCAAAATTTGTCCGAAGTTATACATATCTTCATAACTACAATAAAATGGTGCCGGAGCAAGTCTTATGACGTTAGGCTCCCGCCAATCAGTAATCACCCCATTTTTCATCAAATAATCAAACAAAGATCTACCCTCGCCGTGGATCAAAACAGATAATTGACATCCTCTTTCATTAGGTGTAATAATTTCAAAACTACTATCCACTTCACTATCAATTTCGTGCAGGATAAATTCAAGATATGAGACAATTTTGTTTCGTTTTTCAATCAAAGCATTCATTCCTACTTCTTCAAAGAGGACTAATGAAGCGAGATATGGGGCTAGTGCCAATACCGGAGGATTACTCAACTGCCATGCATCTGCGGTAGCAATAGGTTCAAACTCTTGTTTCATTAAAAAACGTGTCTCTTTTTTGGTGCCCCACCATCCTTCAAATCTTATAATTTTATCCTGATCGAGATGCCTTTCGTGAATAAAGACTCCGGAAGCATTCCCGGGCCCGCTGTTCATATATTTATAACTACACCATGCTGCAAAATCACAGCCCCAATCGTGTAGTTTTAATTCAATATTCCCAGCGGCATGAGCAAGATCCCATCCTACGTTAGCTCCTACAGCTTTGCCTGCACTGGTTATGGTTTTCATATCAAAGACTTGACCATTGTAGTAATTTACCCCCCCCAGCAGTACTAACGCCAACTCATCTCCTACTTCATTAATTTTTTCAACAACGTCTTCGGTATGCCAGTGATGTTCGCCCGGCCGCTTTCGTACTTCTACTATAGTATCTTTTGGATCAAAACCGTGAAAACGCACCTGACTTTGAAGCATATACTGATCTGATGGAAAAGCTTTCTCTTCACATATTATTTTGTAACGTTTTTTTTCTGGCCTGTAAAAAGAAACCATTAAAAGATGCAGATTTACTGTAAGGGTATTCATAACAGATACCTCCTCTGGTTTAGCTCCAACTATCTTGGCTAATGGTTTTGCTAATCTTTCATGATAGTCCCACCAGGGTTTCTTTGAATGAAAGTGACCTTCTACAGCTAAATTCTTCCAATCGTCCATTACTTCATCCACAAAATCTTGTGAATTCTTAGGTTGAAGGCCCAAAGAATTCCCTGTAAAATAAATTACATTTTTGCCATTTAATTGCGGAAAGAAAAACTTATCCCTGAATTTTCTAAGAGGATCATTGATATCCAATTCCTTGGCGCAGGACAATGTATTTTGAAATGACATGGCTAATTTTTTGTCAAAAATACAATATCCATATAAAAGATAGTACTGATTAAATTATCTATTCCATGCTTAGTCCTCCGGTATTCTCATTTCTATGATATGACTTACAAATCCTGCTTTCTCATAAGCTTTTATAGCAGAAATATTATCTGAGTAGACGGTAAGACGAATTTCTTTAAATCCTTTTGATTGTGCCCATTTCCTAAGAGACTCCAAAATCATTTTATTAATTCGCATACCCCTGTATTCAGGAAGGGTATACATAAAGCCGAAATTGGCATACTCTTTATGATTTAAATAAGATCTTGCTCTATTAATAACCGCGGTACCGCAACTAACTATAGTGTTATTTAACTCTGCGACAATAACAGCAACTTCATTGTCTAAAATCATCCCTTTTAAATCATAGTAACATACAGGGTCCTTTCGTATGGTTTTATCAAATGGCCTTTCTGCCTTAATCAACTCCTGTTCAAAAGCTAAAAGAACATCCAAATCAGATAATGTAGCCGTCCTAATGGTTATGTCACCCATGCTTATAGCACCTATTATTAAGCCTAAGATAATATATAAATCCATATTTTTACCAAAAAGGATTTATGCATTTTCTTCCGGAGGCTCTAGAAAACTATATCTCACTTCATTCTCAAAATGAGCCCGATATTTTACGTGAATTAACCCGTGAGACACATTTAAAGGTAGTGCAACCCAGAATGATTACAGGGCACTATCAGGGCAGGGTTCTTAGTATGCTTTCTAAGTTGATTCAACCCGGTAGAATTTTGGAAATTGGTACCTACACGGGATATTCAGCAATTTGCCTGGCAGAAGGGTTGACAAATGAGGGGGTATTGCATACTATAGACATCAATGAAGAACTTTCGGAGATACAGCGTAAATATTTTGACCGAAGTGAATTTGGGGATAAAATAATACAACATACAGGTGACGCATTAAAAATTATTCCTGAAATGGACCAGATTTTTGATCTGGTCTTTATTGACGCCGAAAAGAAGATGTATGATGCCTATTTCGAAGCCGTAATTGAAAAAACAAGACAGGGAAGCATTATATTAACAGACAATGTCCTCTGGTCCGGCAAAGTAGTTGAACCCTTGGATAAAAAAGATATGGTAACCCGAAACCTTCTGGCTTACAACAAAAAACTAAAAAACGATTCAAGAGTAGAAACGGTTATATTGTCTGTTCGAGATGGACTTACACTATGTAGGGTTCTATAGACCTACGATAAAAAAGGTAAAACAAAAAGCCCAAAAGAATACCTATTAGTGCACCAATAATAAGATCTAAAGGATAATGGACCCCTACATATATCCTGCTATAGGCAAATAAAAAAGGCCAAACAAAAAGCAACCAAATAATTGAAACCTTTTTCCTAAGAAACAAAAAAGATATCGTAGTTAATGAGAAGGAAGAGGAAGCATGGCCAGAAAAGAAACTATACCCAGGGGCATTATATAAAACTCTGATAATACCGTTTATTTCTTCGTCGTTATTAGGCCTGAGTCGTTCAAAATAAGTCTTGGTTAAATCGGTAAGACCTAAAACGCAAATTAACAACAGGACTATTGTACATGTAATGAAAAGAGCTTCTTTTTTTGGGTATTTCAGAAAAATTAATGTGAAAAGTAAGATATAAAGAGGAATCCATGAATTGATATTGGTAACTACAAGCCAAAATAAATCAAAATCTTCTGTTCCCAGATTATTTAAATATACTAATGTACTTCTATCCCATTCCAGAAGCTGTCTGAGCATAGCTCCACTTATTTGCGCTTAATACTACCGGTTACGTCGTCAACATTTTTCTTTACTTTGTCAATTTCATTTTTTATATCGTCCGTAAAACTGGTATCAATTCCCTGTTTTTCCGCGCTTTTTTGTATTTCCTTCTTAATATCATCGGTGGCATCTCTTAATTGCCTCATCCCTTTACCCAGTCCTTTGGCAATTCCTGGAATTTTATCCGCCCCAAATACCATTACCACAATAAACATGATAAAAAATATTTCGGCTCCACTTATAAATAAAACTACGGTCGCAAGCATACTACAAATATAATGAAGTTTAGGCGTCAAATAAAAAAAGTCCTGATGTACTACATCAGGACTATAACTTTTTCCCGGAGAAATTATTACTTTCCTTTGATATTTAGTTTAAACTGATCGAATTCAGATCTCTGTTCTTTTTTAGGCCAGGAGTTGTTACTTGCATCAATATCCGCAGTCTCAGATTTTGGGTCTACTACAATACCCACAAGTTCTTTTTCAGAAGAAATAACTCGTTTAAATTCCCGATCATTTTTTCTCCAAATTTGTGGTGGATAAGTGACATTTTCTGTAGAACCATCGGCATAGGTGTATTCAACAATAATAGGCATTGGTATTCCTCCGGGTTTATTAAAAACAACCTCATAAAAATACTTTGGTTCTTCAATCTGAGAACGTTCTTGTGCCGTCATATTATCCATCATGTATTCCTTCAAGGTTTGTGAAGTTTCTATAGGTGCTCTACCCTTAAGGCTTTCTTCAAAATCCTCACTCTCTTCGTCTACAAGGTAGACCAATGGAGGAAAATTCGCTTCTGTGAGACCTCTAGAAATCATATAATCCCTCATTTTTGTTGATGGCTTATCGCTAACATAATATTTTTTCACTCCTTTGACACCAATATCCACATAATCTGTGGTATAAAACCAGCTTCTCCAATACCAGTCAAGATCTACTGCCGAAGCATCTTCCATAGTCCTAAAGAAATCTTCGGGAGTAGGGTGCTTAAATTTCCATCTTTGTGAATAGGTCTTGAAGGCATGATCGAACAATTCTTTACCCATTATAGTTTCACGGAGAATATTTAAAGCCGTTGCAGGTTTACCGTAGGCGTTAGGTCCCAATTGGTATACATTTTCCGGATTAGACATTATGGGTGATATTGTAGATTGATCCCCACTCATGTAAGGCACTATCTTGGAAGGAGCTCCTCTTTTAGAGGGATAAGCCTTGTTTGGGGCGATAACTTCGGGAAATTCTTCACCAAATTCCTGTTCGGCTATGTACTGCATAAAGGTATCAAGGCCTTCGTCCATCCATCCCCACTGTCGTTCATCTGAATTCACAATCATAGGGAAAAAATTATGTCCAACCTCATGAATAATAACGCTTATCATCCCGAATTTAACACGATCTGAATAGCTTCCATTTTCATCTGGCCTACCGTAATTCCAGCAAATCATAGGATATTCCATTCCCTGATTTTTAGCATGTACAGAAATTGCCTTATGATAAGGATAATCAAAAGTATGTGCTGAATACGATTTTAAGGTACTGGCCACAGCTCGGGTGGAAAATTCTTCCCATAGCGGATTGCCTTCCTTGGGATACAAGGAAACAGCCATTACATCTTTGTTCCCAATTTTAACAGCTTGCATGTCCCAAATAAATTTTCTGGAAGTGGCAAATCCAAAATCTCTGACATTCTTAGCCTTAAATTTCCAGGTCTTTTTATCCTCTGAAAACTCTTTTTCAGCATTCTCCGCCTCCTGTTGGGTCACAATCAAAACTGGTTTGTCATAAGACTTTTTGGCCTGCTCATATCGCTGCATCATTTCCTTGGAAAATACTTCTTTCCTGTTAGTCAATTCCCCGGTAGCATCTAAGATATGATCCGCGGGCACTGTAATATTTACCTCATAATCTCCAAAAGGCAGGGCAAACTCTCCCCTACCCCAGAACTGATAATTCTGCCATCCCTCAACATCGCTATAGACAGCCATCCTTGGAAAAAATTGAGCAATTACATAAGACCTGTTCCCATCTTTGGCAAAGTACTCGTAACCAGATCTGGCCCGGTCTATTGTATGATCAGGAATATTGTACCACCACTTTATTGAAAATGAAACCTGACTTCCGCTTTTAAGTACCTGTGGAAGATCAATCCGCATCATTGTTTGATTTATAGTATATGGTAAGTTTTTACCATTGGTGTCTTTGATAAATTCAATATTAAAACCTCCCTCAAAAACTTTTGGCATTAGTTTCTTTACAAAATTTTCCGAACTATAGGCAATGGATAGTTCACTTTCATTTCTCAAAGGAGACTTTGAATCTTTAGCTCTTACATTCTGATCTAACTGAAGCCATAGGTATTCTAAATCATCTGGTGAATTGTTGAAATAAGTAATGGTTTCTTCACCATAAATTTTGGCATTCTTATCATCTAATTCAAGATCTATCTTATAATCTGCCTGTTGCTGATAATAATCAGGACCCGGAGTTCCTGAAGCAGACCTGTATGTATTTGGAGTTGCAAATTCCTCGTAGAGCTGTTTAAATTTGCTTTGATTAGAATGACCTGGTTCTCTTTCTTTTTTAATTTCCTGCTGTGCAAAACCCAAAGTAACAGTTAAACACAATAAGAATGTGAGGGAACAATTTAATTTCTTCATGTAGTTGAATTCTTATTAGAACTGGCGAATTTAGAATTTTTCAACTAATTGTAGTTCAAAATGTTACAAGTTTAACATTCCTTTATTATTTCCTTTAACCAATACAAAACTTTTCTTTTTACCATTAAATCTAAAATGGATTATATTTTGTTGTTCTTCAAACATATCTGTAAGTATATCATTTTCAACTTCGATAGTCTTTAGTTCAGGAAGATCAATATCTTCGATTTCCAAATAACAAATAATTAAATCATTGTCGTATTTCTTTCCCAAAAACACAAAAGCCCTGTCTTTACCATCTGCACTAAAAACCAATTTAGACCTCATATATTTTTCAACATAATGGTTTGTCTCTTTAGATTCTTTCTCAGTAGCCAGATTCATTTTAACACCATAGCGTTCTTCAAGCACATTTTCCAGATCATCAATAAAAATACGGCTGGTAATTTGAAGAGAATTATCCTCTTCGGAATACTGAATATTAGTTACGCTCACGTAAAACTTATGCACTAGTGTAAATGCAAAAAGAGGCACTAGTATTATTAAGACACTATATCGTAAAAAAAGTGTTCCAGGTAGTTTCATAATTTACTTTTTGCAAGATTCGTGCCATGGGTACAAATTACTCTTCTTCAGCCTCCTTCAAATAAGCAGTGCTGCGCAATTTAAGGTACTCCCAAATTTTAAGTTTATCGCGACTGTCTACTACAGTACTGAAAGTAGTATCCACTTCACAAAAATACATGAAGTCCTCTATTTTGTTCTCTGGTACTTTAAGATACTTAACAAATAAAGAATCGGCATAATACTCCCTCACCCTAATTGTGCGCGCATATTTTTCTTGCGTAGCCAATACTCTTTTCAGGTATTTTGTTCTGCCGGAAATGGCATTCATAATAGGATTCAAAGGAACTATTCCACCTCCTGTGGTTGCTTCATTAAGCTTGCGTTCAGCCTGGCTTATTGGTTTTACGTAGGCATTGGGCAGTCCTAAGGTAGATGCTACATATACCTTTTCAGTCTTTAGAATATTCATGTCCCGGCTAAGGTCACCTGATAAGTTGTAAGGCCTGACAACCACTTCATCCAATTCATTAATAAATTCCTCTAATGGTACAATTATAGAGCTGCTTTCCAACATTGCTCTGGATACCACCATGGTTTTACGTTTATACTGAACTGCAGAAAACAGGATGGTGTCATTAAGTTTAGCAGAAATTGAAAAAAGCCCATCTGCATTGGTAATAGTAGCTCTATTGGCAGAGGTATTCATAACATGAACATCGGGAACACCCTTATCTATGCTGGTAACTTTTCCTTCTAACCTGAAAAAAAAAGATTGCGCAGAAGCATTTATTACAACCAGAAAAAAAATCAGGAAAAATTTCTTATTCCTCGGCATTCATCTGTTTTAGAAAGATATTACTTTGGGTTACCAGAAAATCAATGAGTTCAAATTCATTGTCTTTTTGCATTAATGAGCGAGGTGGTATTTTTTCATCACAATAGATTAAAAAAGCATCTATCTGATCCTGAGGTATGTTCAGATCTAAAACAAAAAATTCATCGTCATAAACCAAACGCAATACTTCGCTAACTTTTAATGGTTTTTTATCCTCAACAGTTTCATCCTTTTTGGTATTTACAAGGGCCTTAAATATGTTTACAAAATTAATCCCATCTTTCAATATGCCCCGTGTTATTTTATCCTCGGCAATATTTACAACTTCGGTAGTCTGATCGGTCTCATATTCAAACTTTTTAAAATCCTCATTTTGAAGTTCGAGGAATTTCTTTTGATTTTCCGGACTCACCACAACTTCATCAAGTTGAGTTACCTTTTCGTTAACCTCAACCACCAGCCGGTTATTATCCAATAT
>NZ_JBATGR010000038.1:0-29903 GCF_049665975.1 Eudoraea sp. | reverse complement strand
AGTGACAGTAATGTGCAGGGTGAAGTGGTCTTTACAGAAGAAAAAGGAATGGTAATGATGAAAGCCACATTAAGTGGACTTAGCCCGGGAGAACACGCAATTCACATTCACGAAAAGGCAGATTGTTCTTCTGATGATGGCACGTCTTCCGGAGGGCATTGGAACCCAACTCATGAGCCACATGGAAAATGGGGTATGGCCGAGGGATTCCACAAAGGTGATATCGGTAATTTTACGGCAGATGCAGACGGTAATGCCGTTGCTGAATTTAGTACAGATCAGTGGTGTATAGGCTGCGAAGATGAAAATATGAACATTTTGGGCAAAGCTGTAATTGTACATCAGGGAGTTGATGATTTTACTTCTCAACCAAGTGGTGCCGCTGGTGCCAGAGTAAGTTGCACCGGAATCATTGAATAGAAAACTTATAATGTCATTAAAGATGGCTGCTAACTTAGCAGCCATCTTTAGTTTTAAGAGGTCTATTCGTTTATGGTTTTTTTGGTGAATCTTCAATAACAGTAAAAGGCTATCATTTTTGAAATTTTGATAGCCTAGCCTTATAACATTTTAATTATTAATGATTTATTTCTCTGCCCTGATTTTTTCTTAAAGAATAATGGGCTTTAAAAACTTTAAACAAAAGAAATGACATCACTATAAACCAAACGGAGAAAATATAGTATTCCATAACGAGGTTGATTTGGGTTAAATTCTCGAAAAACGTAATAATAAATTAATTCAGATTTCTGTAATACTTGGGGCATTGCAGAAATGCATTAATAGCATTTAAACGATAAACATAAGCATTTCATCTATAAAATCCTACAAAAAAGTTAAAAAAAACCAAAATGCTAAGTAGATTTAATACTGATTAATTGCAAAGTTTCAAATAAAATTTCAGATTGATAAAATCATAAACTAAAGTTGAGATGATTCATATATAGAACTATATCCCTTTTTAATAATATGGGCAATAAAGGGAATGTCCTATATTTTGTTTTACTTTGAGTTTTTAAAAGATTAAGCCAATGAACCCATCTGCATCCGGTTGGATCGATAAATTCGGGCACGACGTAAAAGATAATTATGAAGTTTTTAGCAATTTCAGGCATCTTTACGGGGGACTTAAAACATCTGGTTTTGTCTATGGCCTAAATATCAAGATTCCGCGTTTTATTAGCCCTGAACACACCTTGTCGGAGGATGAAAAGGCCAAGATTAACTTGCTTACCGCGCTATTCTTCACTTTTAAGCTGGAACGCAATAATTCTAATTTTGATGATTTTCTTCAAACAATTTTTCAATTTTATCAGGAACTAAATATTAGTAATATCTCTTTCCTTAATAAAATCCTTGCCGGTAGTAAAACCTCTAAACAACTTGAAAAACTGATTGGCTCCAGGGTCTACCTGGGCGATAATGTATTTAGTAAAACCTTCAACAGAATTATTACAAACTCCTTATTATTTATTGATGTTCTTACATTCAAATATTACCTGAACGGTGGCAAAAACATTAGGGAACACGCTCAAACATTAGAATACCTGACCATAAATGTTACCTCACATGCACTAAACTCTAAAGAAAAAAATAAAACGGACGAGCGTTTAGCCCAACTTTTTGCATCTTCCATGACATTTATTGATGGTGAAAAACAAGAATTTGATGGCTCATATAGAGTCCAGCTATTGGAAAACTCCTCAATCTGGGAAAATCATTATTTTCTGGATGTTGCCTGTCTTACTGTTTGGGAAGATAAAACACTGGAATATCAGGAATCCGAGTTTATCTTTGGTATTGGCAAGGATCTTGGGTTTGAGAGAAAAGAGATTTCCAGATCATTAGAAGAAATTACTTCCTTCTTTGAAAAAAATTCTGCAAATATTCCTTTTCTGAAAGACCCCAACATGGCAATTCAATTTTATGATAGCATGTCTAAAGTGGTCAATAAACTAATTTTGAGAAATAATAAAAGACTTCAAAAAGAATTATCAGAGAGTAAAGAATTGATGCAACTACTTTCCAAGTCTACAGTCAAGGACCTCAGTCAGGAAGAAAAGAAAAAAGTCCAAAATCAGCTTATCGATATTTTTAAAAGCATACCCTCTCTGGCAATATTTTTATTACCCGGAGGAGCAGTTTTATTGCCAATTTTTATTAAATTAATCCCTAAATTACTGCCGTCTGCTTTTGATGACAACAGAGTAGATAAAAAATCCTGAAATACAATAAAAACACAACTATAAGAAAAATCTATAGCTATACTTAAATAGCTTTATATCAGGTCTTTAATTATATTTACTCTAACCATAACTTGAAATCCTTAACCCTTTCCCTGCTAACGATTATTTCCTGCTCATTATAGCGATTTAATTTGATTATCAGGCGCGAATTGGTGTAAGAAACAATGTCTTTTATGTGATTGATATTGATATAGAACTTCCTGCTTACTCTGAAGAATATTTGTGGTGATAATTCATGTTCCAGGTTTTCTAAAGTAGTATCCAAAAGATAGTTTCTTCCTTCTGCAGTTGCAGCATAGGTACCTTTATTTTCACTGTAGAAACACTCAATTTCATCAGCATTGATAATTTTCAGATGCTGTCCAAGCCTAATAGTGAATCTTTTTTTGTACTCTCTTTCAAGGGGGTTGATCAGTAATTTTTTTATATCCTCAAAATCCAGACTTATTTGTTCATGATCTGGTTTCAGGTTTTGATATTTTCTGACTGCACTCTCCAACTCTTCATCATCAATTGGTTTTAGAAGGTAATCTATACTGTTAAGCTTAAATGCCTGTAATGCATATTCATCATAAGCGGTAGTAAAAATAATAGCACTATTAACCTCAACCAGATCAAAAATTTCAAAGGATAAGCCATCCGACAGTTGAATATCGAGAAAAATCAAATCCGGATGCTTATTGTTCTGAAACCATTCAACAGCCTCTTCCACAGAATGAAGCATATTAGAAACACTTACATTTAGTTCAGTGAGTAATCTTGCAAGTCTTCTCGCTGCAGGTTTTTCATCTTCAATTATCAATACATTCATCCCAATGATTTAATTAATTACCCTTGCTTTCAAAATAATAGAATACTCTGACAAAATGCCTTTACTATTTTATTATTTGAACTTTTCAGCTTCGCGTTTGTCTTTTTCAATATATTTCTGAATTTGCCGTTCTTCCCATTTTTTACCAAAAAACGGATTAAAATTAAATACGTGCGCTCCGTGAAATGCCAAACCAATTCCCCAGAATAATAAAGTGAAAAAAGTGGACAAATTCCAGAAATTTCCACCATCGTACATTGTTCTTATATATACATTCACAAGAATAAATGCATTAATCACTATATATACAGCCAAATGTATATAAAATCCCTTTATCGCATCCACCTGCTTCTTAGCTCTTTCGAGCTTATTGTTATTTTCAATTTCCATTGATATATACTTTTAAAATTATTTTGTAATAGCCTACTCCCACCTGTTTTGATGTTCATCTTCTCGCATAATCTCCTTAATCTTGCGCTCTTCCCAGTCCTTGCCAAAAAACGGGTTTAAATTAAAGATTTTTATGGCGTGAAAAATTATCCCAATTCCCCATCCAAATGCAGCCCATAAAAACCACATATAACGCCATTCATTTGTCCAGTAGTTTAGTATTGCCAGAAAGGAAATCACGAGCACATACGATGCTAGATTTCCATAGAATTTCTTTAAGCAATCTACGCGTTCTTTTGCTCTTAAATATTTAGATTCTTTATTAAAATCTTCCATGATGCTTTTGTTAATAGTTATTTATATTTCAGCGTTGTCATATGTTGAATAACAACATAGATGTTCAGTTTCATAATAGCTCAAAAACCTTCCTTATTCATTAGTTCCTGAATTTTTCTTTGTTCCCACACTTTCCCCCATAAAGGATTAATTCCATAAGCAGCCATACCCTTACCTATCAAGCCAAGGCCCCAGCCAAGAGCCGGAAACACCGCCCAGGGAAAGCTGGTAGTCTGATAATTTATCCATATAAGAACCGGGATAATTATGCAGTATAAAAAACTACTGACATAAAATTCCCTAATTGCTTTTACCTGTTCTTTTGCCATTATATAACTGGCTTCTTTTCTATTGTTTTCCATGATTCCTGTCTTGTAAATGATTCTGTTACTAATTACAATTCAAAATTGCGAAATACTGAACAACCCTCTAAATTTAGATTTCTCAAACGTATAATTTTAAGGATGAATTGTAATTTTGAATGGGTAGTTTTCCTTCCTAAAACTCATCATTTTCCATTAGCTCTTTTATCTTCTTTTCTTCCCAGTTCTTCCCCCATAAAGGATTATAACCAAAAGCCTCCATTCCGTGCATCAAAAGTCCAAAACCCCATCCCAGTGCAGGAAAAATTGCCCATGGAAAACTTGTTGACCTAAAATTTAACCATACTAAAAAGGGGATTACAATACAATATGCAGTAAGATTTCCATAGAATCCCTTAATTGCCTCTACTCGCTCTTTAGCTTTCTGATATCTCTTATCACTGATATAGATTTGCTGTGATTCTCTCATACTAACCATCTTGGTAAGCATGGGTAAAAAGATCGTAAAGTCCTTCGGGGTTTTGTTAATTTGAACTTCTTTGTCAGAAAGAATACTATACCGTTGCTGAATATTCCTGAGCCCTACCCCACTGCTCTTCCTGACCACCTGTTTCTCCTGCAAATTATTCTGAATTACAAGTGACTCCCCTTCTTCGAATACCTTAATATGTAAAGGCCTTGTGCTGGTGACAACGTTGTGTTTAACCGCATTCTCTAATAAAAGTTGCAGCGATAGTGGTACTATCCTGGCTTCAGGATTACTGCACTTTTCTGGAATATCGAAGACAATACTGTCTTCAAATCTCATTTTTAGTAATCGTATATATGTTCTTGCAAACTGAAGTTCCTCGTCAACAGTTACAAGATCCTTATTTTTTTGTTCCAGAACGTACCTGTATACTTTAGATAGAGATGTAGTAAATTTTTGCGCCTGATCAGGATCCTCCTCAATTAAACTGGTAAGTACATTAAGACTGTTAAATAAAAAATGAGGATCTAACTGATTCTTTAAAGCATCGAATTTTGCGGAAGCTGTCCCGGCAATTATCTTTTGCTCCTTGACTTTTTTATCTTGTAAAGCCCTGTAAAAGTATAACGCATGAAAAAACACAGAGACTACAATCGTAATTATTAAGGCTATAAGGTAATGGACAGTCCTTTCTCCGGCGAGAAATTCTTCCCAATTGGCGCCCTCAAAACCCAACCGAATCAATATTCTTATCCAAAGAATACCAATCATCGTAAGAACAACTCCACCTACAGCTCCTATAACCAGTCTGTACCTGCCGTATTTTTTCCAGACGACCTTATGATTTAAATAATCAAAAAAAGAACTATTAATAAGAGTCAGTATTACTGAATAAAGAAAATTATAACCTACACCTATATAAAATTCTCTATCAAATTGAATCGAACCATTTGCAAAAAATTTAATACTAACAAAAATGACAGATAGGATTAATCCTACTAAAAATCCTATTATCAATGTCTTACCCAGATATTTCATTTTAGTTGAGCTGTGTTAGTTTTCTATTTAACTTCCTCACTATGGCATTCATTGAGGATCATTGTTGCTCTTTCTTTTCCCCAATTAGGATAAAATGGCCCTTCAGGCTTAAAGTTAGCAAAAAGTTCCAATGACCGCTCTACATCTTTGCAATAAGGAGTCGTATCTTTTCCAAAGTATTTGGCAGAACCCATGTCCCATTCGGCTTTAGATAAAACCACTCTGGGATTATCGGGAGCCAGGCCTAATGCCTTCGCATAAATAGCAACGTTTTTAGCTGAAAGGGTCATTCCATAGGTGGCGCCATCAAAAGCTATCCAAGCTGTATGGATCAATGCCTGCTGTATTAGAATTTCCGGGTTTTCTGGTGATATGGCCATAGCAAGGTCAATAGATTCCTGTGCCTTTTCTAGCTGTTGACTTATCTTTTCTTTATCTGTTTCGCCAAACGAGCGCAAGGTATTTACCTGAGCAATGTAATAATATGGCAACCAATTGTCTGATTCCGCCATCGCAACCCTTTCAAAAAGATTGGATGCTTCTGTTGCCTTTCCATCTCCCCAAAGGGTAAATGCCTGTTGCATGCCTTTGGTATATTTATCCTGGCCGAATACAGATAGGCCTATAAAAAAAAATATTAGCAATAAAGTGTTTTTCATTTTTAAGATTTTTAAAGGTTAATAGTTCAAAAATGGTCCAAAACCCGTTCCGAAATAAAAAAGACTTCCTGAACTGTAGATTTTTAATGACTAATTGTAATTTAGAGCTTCCTTTGGTGAAGAATAAGTAACGGAAGACCTATGTATATACCACAACACTATAAAAATGAAAATCTTAAAGAAGTTAAGGAATTCATTATTAATAATTCCTTTGGTATTTTAATAAATCATATGAATGGTAAACCCTGGGCCACTCATATCCCATTAGAATTAGATAAGGACGCCAATGGTAAAGACATCTTGGTAGGTCATATTGCAAAAGCAAATCCACAATGGAAATATTTTGTTGAAAACAATGAAGTCCTTTGCATATTTAACGGGCCACACTCTTACGTTTCTTCATCCTGGTATCTGGAAGAAGAAGTTCCTACCTGGAATTATATTGCAGTACATATCTACGGATTATTAAAAATTCAGGACGAAAAGGCCCTTATGGCTTCTCTTCATAAACTGGTAGACAAATATGAGCGAAAGTCAGAAAATCCTGTATCTCTGCATAATTTATCTAAGAAAACTCTCAGACAAGTAAAAGGCGTTATAGGTTTTGAGATTGAAATCAAAGAAATACAGGCAGCTTATAAGTTATCGCAAGGACGTGAACAGGATCATCCAAAAATAATCGAGAAGTTAGAAAATCGAGATGCCAGTAGTGGGCATGCCATTGCAGAAGCCATGAAAAAAAGTAAATTTAAAAAATTTAAATGAGGAAGTCTATAGGTGAAAAAAGTTGTTGTTTTAACGGTTAAATGGTATGCAATCTTCCAAGTAAAAATTCCTTATATGACTTACTTATTGGAATAACCTTTCTGTCTATTTCGAGATGACTATCGGCTACAATATCCAATTTGCAGATGTTAACAATAAATGACCTGTGGACACGTATAAAACAGCTGTCTTTTAATTCATTTTCAATTGTTTTTAAAGTGCTCACGACCAGATATTTACCTAAGGTGGTTACAATATTACAATAGTTTCGTTCAGCCTCAATATAAAGAATTTGGTCTAATAATAATTTAACCATTTTTCCATTATGCCTGACAAAAATCCGATCTGGTAAAACCTCCAAATTATTTTGGTCCGAGTATTGTTTTAAACTTCCGTTATCCTTTATTTTCTCAACAACTAGCGCTATAGTGCGCTGAAGATTTAATTTATTAAAAGGTTTGGAAATAAAAGCATACGGTTGTGTTTCTTTTGCCCTGGAAAAAGTACCGTCATCATTATTGGCAGTTAAATATATTATGGGTATTTCATTTTGTACATGAATAGCAATTGCTGCATCTATACCATCTATAGCTCCTTTAAGATTTATATCCATCAAAATAATATCAGGTTTGTTTTGACTTGCATTACTAATTGCATCCTCACCCCGGGATACAATACCAATGACTTCGTAACCTAACTTTGTTAATTGTAATGAAAGATTCGCCGCGATAATCATATCGTCTTCCACTATTAAAATTCTAATTAACTTATCCATACTTAAGCTGCTTTGTGGTTTTGAAATTCGAAAGAAACTGCTGTTCCTTTCTTAACATTTAAAGACATTTTGCCTTCTAATTGCCTGGTGAGTAATTCAATTAATTGCGTGCCAAAGCCCGTACCCTCCATCTTATCATAATAGTTTTTACCTATGCCATTATCTGATACTTCTAAGTGTAACTGATTCCCTGATTCTATAAGACTAATCTTTATAAGTCCTTTACGATTATCCGGAAAAGCATATTTCAGAGCATTGGTGAACAACTCATTCACTATCAGACCTATAGGAATAGCGGTATCAACATCCAATTTAAGTTCCTTCATCTCACAAGCAATATGTATTCTTTCTGAAGCCCCGTAAATATCTACAATATAATCCCACAGGTTCTCGAAATATTCCTTCATTTCAATGGATGAAAAACTTTTACCCTGATAAAGTTTTTGGTGAATCATACTCATACTATGAACCCTAAGCTGACTTTTCTGCATGGCGTCGGAAACCTTTGCATCATTAACCTGCTCAGATTGCAGGGATAATAAACTGGATACAACTTCTAAATTATTCTTTACGCGATGGTGTATTTCTTTTAGCAAAAATTCTTTTTCGTCATTTTGCTTTTTAAGCAATCTGTTTTTCTTCTTATTAGTTTCTATGGTATTGTATAAGAGTAATAAAATCAATAGTAATAACCCTCCGATAAGAATCATTAGCGTCTGTGTTGATCTTTGCTTTTTAATTTGATTTTCCTGTACTATAATAGTACTCTCTTTTTGAGCTACGTCAAACTCTGTAAGTAATAATGAAATATGCTGATCTGCCTCGGCTGTAAATATCTCCTTTTTAAGCTTATCATATTCTGCATAGGCCTGATAGGCTTCCCGGTAATTGTGATTGCCAGCATACGCCTTGCCTAAGGCTTCATAGGCCTGGCTAAGATAAAAATCATCTCCAAAATCAGCTGTAGCAATTTCAATACTCCTCTCAAGACTCTCAATTGAGGAAATATATTTTCCCTGAAGGTTTTGCAATTTACCTATTGACAACCAGGAACGCATTAACATAAAATTATTATCCAATAATTCCCCATATTTCACAGCATTTTCACCCGCAAGATCTGCTGCTTCAAAATCGTTCATATAGGCTTTTAGATATACCATAGAAATATATACGTCACATAAATTATTATAAAAACCATATCGCTCGCCAATTGCTATAGAATGTTCGAAATAATTAAGAGCTTCTTCATGTTTATCCAAAGCCATGTAGCAATTCCCTACTACATATAGCGTAAAATCATAATCCAGGTCATTTAAGCCTCGTTCTTCAAAAAGAGTTAAGGCCTTTTGGCCATATTCCAGAGCCTTTTCATAGCGTGATTGTTTCCAAAATAAATTGCTTAAATCACTAAAAGCAACAGCCATTGCCCTTTTATCCTTTAATTGATCTGCTAATATCAGGGTTTCCATAGCAATATCGGCCGCCTTATCCAATTTGCCCTGTCTCTCATATACATATCCCAACTGAGTATAGACCAATGGCAAATCTCTCTCCAAAACTTTTTTCATTGCGGATTCTAAGGTAAATCTGGCGCTATCCAGTTTTTCCATCCTTAATAGAATAGCTCCCTCAGTAATTTGAAACCTTCCTTCCCATAAGGTATCTTTCTTTTCACGGGTTAGTTGTAAGCCTTCCTTTGTAAAATTTAGGGCTTTGGTTAAATTTCTCGTATGCCAGTAATACCCAAGGTCATTGAGAATATTGAATTGGATAGTATCATTTTTGCTTAATGGGTAGGCGTTCTCAAGGATGTCTAAATAGGAAATTCCAAAATTATCCGTATCAATAAACACTCTTTTGTAAGAATTTTCGCTTTTAAAGTCTACAATCTGGGACCGAACAATTTCAGGGCTCAAAAATGAACATATGAAGAAAACCAAAACCGTAAAAAATCGGCTCACCGTGTTTATTTAGAAATAATCGATGGGGGCTCGTAATTATTTAAATATACAAATTTTAACATAACAATTGCTTCGCTAAGTGAAAATATACATTCGGACATTAAATAAGGTCATTCGTCCATTCCTGCTTTTATTTGTGCTATTTTATTTTTTCTTTAGCTTACCGCATAGGTATAATGAACGCTTATCGGGTAATCTGTGTGGAGAATTATGTCCAAATCTTTAATTAGTATTTTTATTTTATTAGTTGTAATTACTGCCTGCAAGACGGATAATAAAAGCGTAGAATCGTCTATGAACGATAAACTTTCCAATAGTTTAAGTGTATTTATTGATTCCTGTTGGAATGATCAAAATGTATCCAAATTGAATGAATTGGTAGATAAGAGTTTTATTAGAATTCTCAATGGTATCAACGTAGCAGGGAATGAAAATGAAATGGCGGCTCATATGAATGTTTATTTTACAGGTTTTCCCGACTTAAAAATACAATACAGTGATGCGTATATAGAAGGTAACAACATCTTTATGAATTGGGAATGCACTGGCAGTAACACAGGCGTGTTTGGTGAGATGCCGGCTACAGGTAAAAAAATTAAAATTCAGGGGCTCTCACATCTTTATTTCACGGAAAATGGAAAACTATACAAAGAAGACGTCTATTATAACGAACTAGATCTGCTTCAACAATTGGGTTATACCCTTACTTCCCCGGTGCTTGAATAATTTAAACCCTAAATATTAATTAATTTAACAAAAATTGAATCAACAATGAGAACACTAAAGACACGATTAACAAGTTTATTTTTAGCATTACTTACCGGGGCAATAGGTCTTGCCCAGGAAGAGAGTAATTCCCAGGCTTATTGGGTACATGAGGATGTGGTAAAACCCTCTAAAGTAGCCGACTACGAATCTGTTTGCAAAGAATTAACGGATAACCTAAAAAAACATGACATTCAGGAAATTAGTACCATAGTTACCAATACAGAAGATGACCGGTATTTATGGGTATCGCCTATTACCAGTATGGCGGATATTGATAAACCTGTTTTTGCAACACTTAAAGAAAAAATGGGTCCACAGACTTTTGAAAATATTTTTAATAGAATGGACGAATGTTATGATATTGAACAAGATTATATCATACATTTAGACAAGGCAATGTCGTATATGCCAGAAGGCATAACACAAACACCTGAAGGTGAAAACTATCGTAAATTCTTCTATTTTCATATAACGCCGTCAAACAGGTCTGTGGTCAGAAAGAACATGGAGGCCATAACGAATTTATTTGCCAGTAAGGGTTCTAAATTCTATTACAGGGTTTACAAAAGTGGGTTCGGTACCAGAGGTGAGTTTTATATGGTAGCTGCCGCTGCAAAAAACAGTACTGATTATAGTGCTAAAGTAACCGCAAACAATGAACTTTTAGGTGATGAGTGGCCTAAATTATACAACGAACTAAGAAGTAATTTGCTGAAATTTGAAGTATTTACAGGAAGTATGAGACCAGAAATGGCTTATAGTCCATCTAAATAAATATTAACTATTACCCCCAATGGCCAAAAACTATTGGGGTTTTTACTATACACTAATCATTAAATTTTAAAAAATGAAAAAAATTCTATTATTGTTCTTGGCAGCAGTGTTTTTTATGAGCTGTAAAAATGCCGAACCAAAATATTTCTCTTCGTCTCCTGAAATAGATGAAGTTAAGGCTCTTGTGAAGGATTATAACGCAGGAGATTGGACCGCCTGGATGACTCATTACGCAGATACGGCGAAAATTCAACATAACACACTCGAAGATTCTACACCTGCCGAATTATTAGAAGGGTTTAAAGATTTACTAGCGGGTACATCTAGTTATGGATTTACCGATAAGGATATATTCTATGAAATGGTGATTGATGATAAAGGTGAAAAGTGGGTAAATTTTTGGGGAACCTGGGAAGGAACTATCGCAGCCAATAACCAGAAACTTGTTATACCTGTGCATCTTACTTCGCAGTTTGTCAATGGCAAAATTGTGGAAGAACATGGCTACTATGATTTATCTGAATACATGGCGATCATGCTGGAAATTGAGGCAGAGACAGTAGAGGAAGAAGTTATGGAAGAATAATCTATTTGTAGAAATAACACAATTAACTTTAATCTAAAAAAAATGAGAAAATTTATTTGTCTGATGTTACTTACACCTTTTTTTGTAATATCTCAAAGTACAGAAGAATACGTGGTCATGGAAAATGTTATGCTTACCGCTATTCCGGCAAAAACCATGGAATTTGAAGCTGGTTTAGCTGCACATAATAAAAAATACCACGCGGAAGGCACACATGGTGCGCGTGTTTATTGGATTTCAAATGGGAAAAATTCCGGAAAATATATTTGGGCAATGGGTCCTTTACCCTGGAGTGCAATGGATAGCAGGCCGGCCGCTGATGGGCATGATGAAGATTGGAGTAAAAATGTAGTTCCCTATACCACGGCTGAAAGCGATGTTACATACTGGAAGTTTCATCCGCAATTCTCCAATTTTTCCGCCGATTTTAACCTTAAATATTTATCTGTTTTCATGGTAGATTTTAAACGGTTTAAATACACTGAAATGATAAGTATTCTGGAAAGAGTAAAGAAAGTGAATGAAGAAAAAAATCCTGATGAGGCTTATGGTGTTTATACCAATGAAATGCCGGATAGCCAGGACGGTAGAGATATGGCTTTTGTAAATTTCTTTAGTAATTCAGGATGGATGGGTCGTGAAGATACTTTTCCAAAAAAGTTTGAGGAAGTACATGGTGAAGGAAGTTTTATGAAATTTCTTAAAGACGTAGAAGAAGCTACGAATGGAGAGCGTTCAGAATTATGGACATTTAGAGAAGACCTAAGCGGCCTAAGCGGTACTGTCGATGCTCAGAATAGACAGTAGTTACCGTCAGTCTGAATAAAATATAATGCTGTAGTTTTAAAATGAAATAGATTTTAAACTAACCAACCATTCAAAACCCGGTATCAACCGGGTTTTGTTTTTACACTTAATCTGCAATGAAATAGGGTTTTTTTCAATTAATAATTACCTCTTCGGTAAGGATAAAAATTGTTTAAAACCATTATTAGTGCGTTTCAACAATCTTTCTTAATTTTCCCTCAAATCCAAATTACAAATCATGCAAAAAATTATTTCATTTCTTTTCATTGTATTCTTTATAAGCGCCATTGCTTTAGGACAACAAAAAACCAATCTTGAACTCACTGATATTTTTAATATGGAATTTGTCTCCGATCCGCAAATATCGCCAGATGGGAGCAAAATTATTTATGTGAGGAATTTTAAAGATATAATGACCGACAAGAATCTATCTAATTTGTGGATAGTAAATTTTGATGGCTCCCAGAACAGACCGTTAACCACGGGAAACCAAAATGATCTTTCCCCGCGTTGGTCGCATGATGGTAATAAAATTGTGTTTAAATCGAACATGCAGGATGACAAAATGAAACTTTTTATGATGTGGATGGACACAAAGGAATATGTTGCTCTCACAAATACAACTGCATCCCCTGGAGGAGTTAGTTGGTCTCATGATGATAATCATTTGGCTTTTACAATGTTTGTTCCAAAGAAAACTGAGTCTATTATTAAATTACCCCCTAAACCTGAAGGCGCTAAATGGAACAAACCCCCTGTTTACATTGATGAGATGAACTACCGTGGAGATGGCAAGGGTTATTACAAAAGCGGGAATCAACAGCTTTTTATTCTATCGACTGATGGAGGAACACCGCAACAACTCACTTTTTCAGAATACGATCATGGGACTCCAATCTGGTCAAAAGACAATCGAAAATTATACTTTTCAGCCAACCTTCACGAAAACCATGAATTTGAACCCCGTAATAGCGAAATTCAGGAACTTACACTGGGCAATAATTCCATTAAAGCCCTTACAAATAGACTGGGACCAGATAATGGCCCAGCTCTGTCACCAGATGGAAAATTTATCGCATATACCGGCTTTGATGATAAATATCAGGGATATCAACTTACTCAATTGTACATTATGAATGCAGACGGAACCAATTCTAAAATGGTTTCCGGCAATTTTGACAGGAATATTCAAAGTATTAAATGGTCTCATGATGGTAAGGGACTTTACTTTCAATATAATGACAAAGGGGATACAAAAATTGGATATATAACAACAGCCGGTAAGGCATCACAGATTTCTGAAAATTTAGGAGGTCTTTCTTTGGGCAGACCCTATAACGCAGCATCCTATTCAGTTTCAAATAACAACAAATTTGCTTATACTTTGGGAGGCACAGAGCATCCTGCCGATTTGGGAACGTCTTATAAAGGTAATAATCAAAGAATTACCAAACTTAATGATGATTTGTTCTCCTATAGAAATGTTGCTGAAGTGGAAGAACTGTGGTGGGAATCTTCTTTTGACCAGAGAAAAATACAAGGTTGGCTGGTAAAACCACCCAATTATGATCCTTCTAAAAAATACCCACTCATATTGGAAATTCACGGTGGGCCTTTTACAAGCTATGGTTCAGTATTTTCTGCTGAAATCCAACTCTACGCGGCTCAAGGCTATTTAGTATTATATACAAATCCAAGAGGAAGTACCAGTTATGGTGAAGAATTTGGAAATCTCATCCATCATGACTACCCCAACCATGACTATGACGACCTGATGTCCGGTGTCGATGAAGTCATTAAAAAAGGTATAGTTGACGAAGATAATATGTTTGTTACCGGGGGTAGCGGCGGCGGAGTGCTAACTGCATGGATTGTTGGTAAAACCGATAGGTTTGCTGCAGCGGTTGTAGCCAAACCGGTTATTAACTGGTATAGTTTTGTGCTTTATGCAGATGGGGTAGGATTTTTCTATAAATACTGGTTTCCAAACAAGCCCTGGGAAGACCCAACCAGCTATCTAAAAAGGTCTCCGCTTTCATATGTAGGGAATATTTCTACGCCTACTATGCTGCTTACAGGAGAAGAAGATTACCGAACCCCAATAGCAGAATCTGAGCAGTTTTATGCCGCCCTTAAGCTCGAAAAAGTAGAAACAGCAATGGTGCGAATTCCCGGAGCATCACACGGTATTGCCAATAAACCAAGTAATCTCATTGCCAAAATAGCCAGTGTACTGGCTTGGTTTGAAAAATATAAAAAAGACTAGCGCCTCTGATATTCTGTTCCTGTTTTTACCATATTATGTGAAATTTTAACTACCTTTTAGAACCATAATACAGACAAATGATAAACAATAAATATTGGCAGGCTTTTTTCGCTCTTTCACCTATAATCATTTTATTTATTTTGATGCTGGGGTATTTTGTTTTTCTGTTTTCTATACTAAGTAATATTCCTGAATTAGAGCGGGCTCATGATGGGCCACCTGAACTTATTATAGAATGGATAGGCTCTTTCTTTATTGTGATTTTTTTAGTGATACTGCTTTCTGTTGCAAGTTTGGTATTCTTTATCGTACATGCCGTTCAGAATCCGAATCTCAAACAGGGTCATATGCTGCTCTTATGGATCTTATTATTCATTTTTGTTGGGGGTTTAGGAGAGTTGATCTATTGGCTTGTAGAGATTGTAGCAAAACGAAACCATAATGAGCAACTAGAATAACCTTATAATGGGGAGCAGAAGATCCTTTATTAAGAAAACAGCCCTTGGTAGTGCGGCACTTTGGTTAGGACATACTGGTGTATTTGGGTCAAATCCATTAATAAAAAGCTCCTATCCAAATATTTCCCTTGCCCAATGGTCATTAAACCGGGCATTTTTCAAAGGTGAATTAAATCCGAAAGACTTTCCGGATATTGCCAAAAATTCTTTTGACCTTAATGCAGTTGAATACGTAAATGCGTTTTATAAAGAAGTTGCAAAAAGTGAAAAGTATTGGAATCAACTAAAAAGTACTGCGAGTGCAGCTGGTGTTAAAAATTTGCTGATCATGGTTGATGATGAAGGAGAACTGGGAAACCCCAATAATAATGAACGTACTCAAGCCATTGAAAATCATTACAAATGGATCAATGCAGCCAAACTACTGGGATGCCACTCAATTAGGGTGAATGCTTTTGGACAGGGGGATAAGATTTCATTGAAAAATTCATTAATAGATGGTTTAGGAAGACTGAGCGAATATGGCGCTAAGGAAAATATTAATGTACTGATAGAAAATCATGGCTTGCACACTTCAGATGGTAAATTCATGACTTCCATACTGAAAGAAGTTAATAACAAGTATTTGGGAACATTACCAGACTTTGGTAACTGGTGTCTTAATGCCAAATGGGGAAGCACCCAGAATAACAAATGCAGCGAAATATATGATCCTTACCAGGGCGTATCTGACTTTTTACCATATGCAAAAGGGGTAAGTGCTAAATCTTATAATTTTGATAGTATCGGAAATGAAACTTTTCTGGATTATGGTAAGTTGCTTAAAGTGGTAAAAGATTCGGGATTTGATGGTTATATAGGTATAGAATACGAAGGTGAAAAACTAAGTGAACCCGAAGGTATCAAAGCAACCAAGGCACTGATAGAAAAAGTCTGGCTCAATTTAGATTAAGGCAGTTTTTAAATATCTCATTTTGTCAAAACTACAGCCCATATTCATTTGAATTAGTTAAAATTTATGGCAAATAATTGAATGGCATCCTGTTTTCCCCTCAGTATCAATTTTCCAATTTCAACCAACGAAAAACTGGGATCCGGATTTAACTTTATGACCAGATCCTTCGATATCAAAGCCCTTGCTCCGTAATTATTGCATTCCGATTGAATTCTGGCTGTTGTGTTCAGAGCGTCTCCGGTATATATTATATCCTTTTTAATAATTCCAATTTCTCCGGTTGTGACCTCGCCAATATGGAAACCCGCTTTAAATCCCGGCACTAGTCCAAAATGTTTAATATAATGAGACTTTTTATTTTCAAAGGCCTTAGAAATTTTATGGAAACAAGCAATACAATTAGAATTAAATAATCCCTTTTTCTCTGGCCAAGTGACAACTATTTCATCTCCTACATACTGATATATTTCACCATTGGTTTCCAGTATTGCATCAGTCATGTCAGCGTAATAAGCCTTTATCAGGTCGAAGTATTTTCTATGTCCCATCTTTTCTGCTATGGTTGTGGAAGACTTCATATCAAGAAACATAAATATTCTTATTTCTAGTTTAGGTTTTATGTATTTACCAAAGGAGTAATTATAGAATACCTCATTCCCCAAATATGTTGTTATTTCAGAATAGAATAATGCGATATCTAGTGTTAATCCGGCATATATGATAATACTCCAAAAGGAGAATTCATTTATAAAGACTATCAGGCTGTTATAAACCACTGGTTCAAAAACCGAGCTATTAAAACGAATTGAATTTGTAACTAAAGTTAGAACACTAATAAAAATGATTAACAGAATAGTGTAAAAGGTTCCCTTAATGAATATTTTTTTCCAAAACGATTTGTTCTGATATCGCTTTCTTAACCAGGTCACTTCAATCCAACCTTGTGCCATTCCCATGAGAAAACTTCCAAGACCAGTATATATCAGGGCATTCTTAAAATCATATTTGTTACCAGTTGCAGGGTATACGTGAGAATCACCAAGTAATCCATATTCAAGAACTACATAGAGAAGTCCAAATAGCAGCCAAATAATGCCAAACATTAGAGTTTGTCTTAAATAACGATAAGTTTTAGGGTTTAACATCTGAAGGTAAATATATAAAATCCTGCAGGGACTGAGATCCTGTCTGAAGTAAGGATATTTAATCCTCTTAACAGCGTAAATATTTATTTTGATATTCTAATCATAATGATTTTAGGTCATGGCAAATAAATCAGTATTAAATAGCAGGTTGCCTCTAAAGTCTGTAATCAGTTAGATTCATAAAAAAAAGCTATTTTTAATAACTAACTAAACAGATCCAAAATAAACCAAATAAAATGTCACAAATTTCTATTAGCTCTGTCAAACCCAGATTAACTTTTTGGCAAATCTGGAATATGAGTTTCGGTTTTCTGGGAATTCAATTCGGCTTCGCTTTGCAAAATGCTAACGTAAGCAGGATTTTTGAGACACTTGGCGCATCTAAAGATGAATTGCCAATTCTATGGCTAGCAGCCCCGGTAACGGGCCTTCTGGTACAACCAATTATTGGTTATTATAGCGATAGAACCTGGCACCGCAGATGGGGAAGACGCAGGCCTTTTTTCGCGATTGGGGCAATTCTTGCAACTATCGCTTTATTTGCAATGCCAAACTCAACATCACTTTGGATGGCAGTAATTATGCTGTGGCTGATGGACGCATCAATTAACATAAGTATGGAACCATTCAGGGCATTTGTGGGTGACATGTTGCCTAATGAACAGCGGACGAGCGGATTTGCTATGCAAAGTTTTTTTATTGGTTTAGGAGCAGTAATCGCCTCTGCCCTGCCCTTTATAATGACCAATTGGTTTGGAGTTGAGAATATAGCCGCTGATGGAGGTATTCCGGATTCTGTCAAATGGTCTTTTTATGTAGGGGGAATAGCCTATTTCACAGCTGTAATGTGGACTGTTTTTAACACCGAGGAATATCCACCGGATGATATTGAAAAGCTTAAAACTGAAAATGCAGAGAAAGGAGTTTTCACCGGACTCAAAGAATCCTTTATGGGAATTTTTAAAATGCCCAAAACCATGGTACAATTGGCATTTGTACAATTTTTTTCCTGGTTTGCATTATTTGCCATGTGGATCTATACAACTTCTGCTGTAACCAGCCATATTTATGATACTTCAGATACCACCTCAGTGCTATACAATGAGGGAGCAGATTGGGTTGGTATTTGCTTTGCAGTATATAATGGAATAGCAGCCCTGGTGGCTTTTCTTTTGCCTGTAGTGGCCAAAAAACTTAGCAGGAAAATGACACATTTAATTGCTCTTATCTTAGGAGGGATAGGTTTAATTTCTATTTATTTTATATCCGATCCAAATTTATTGTTAGTATCCATGATAGGAGTTGGTATTGCCTGGGCAAGTATTCTATCAATGCCTTATGCTATGCTATCCAGTATTTTACCGGCTAATAAAATGGGATATTATATGGGGGTTTTTAACTTCTTTATTGTCATTCCACAAATTGTGGCGGCAGGTATCCTGGGATTTTTATTAAAATCATTTTTTGGGAATATTTCTATCTATGCACTTATAATTGGCGGTGTTTAAATGATTATTGCCGGATTATTATGTGTTTTTGTTCAAGATAATGATGCCTCCGTTGATTTAGCAAAAAAATAATCCGTGGATCTTCTGATTTCGGTAAAAGATAAATTTTATAAGTTATTCAACTGATTGCTTTTTTTATCTGTACTAATTGTCCAAAAGAAACCTACAAAAAAGAAAGTATCTGCCGGCGGGCGTATGGCCAACCTTTCAAAAATACCATTTGAATTAGGTGAATTAGCATATTCATAATTACTAATATTGTTAAAACCAAGCACATTGCTCACAGAGAAGTAAAGGATTTTTTGCTGATCAATTAAATAGGCCCAGTTAAAACTCAGGTTGTTATAGGAACTGGTCTTTTCTGCCAGGAAATCAGCGCTATTTGGATCATTATAAGGTCGTCCGGAACCAAAGGTATAGGACAATCCAACTTGTGACCTTAGCTTATCAACCCAATATTTGGTAACTGCGGAAAAGCTGTGGTTTGGAGCAAAATTAGGAGTAGCTCTTTGCGGAAAATTCAGATAGTCCCTTTCTGTGCTTAAATAAGAATAAGAAAGCCAGTAATCAAGATTCTTAAGACTTTTGTTATCTCTCCAGAAAATATCTAAGCCCGAAGCAGTTCCACTGCCTTGATTGTTATAATCAGAATCGAATTGGGGAAACTCCGTATTGTATTTAATCAGATTTTGATAATCTTTATAATAGGCTTCTGCCCTAAAGGTTTTGCCATCACTTAAATATTGATAATTTAAGATGTAATGTGATGTTCTGGCCATTTTTAATTCCTGATTGTACTTCAAATAGTCAATCTGTGGATTTTGATAGAAATCGCCATAGGCCAGTGAAAATTGACCGTGATCCCCGCTCTTATATGCAAGTGAAACCCTGGGAGCAAAGTTTAGCTCGTTGAGTGTATTTGAATATTCTGCCCTGGCACCCAGTTTCACAGCGAAGCGATTGTTTAAAAAGATATCGCCTTCTATAAATATAGCACTCAGGTTATCATTGTAATAGTTCTTAATTTCTAACCCAGCCAATGGCCGAAATAAATCCGAATAGTCTGTTATAAAATGTTCAATACCAAAATTTAGATTAAAACGGTTGCTAAATCCTTTTCTTACTTTAAATTTCAAATGAGCTGCAGTCTGATTTGTGCAGATCTTGTCCTGAAATAATCCTATCACGTTCCCATCATATGAAATACTCGCTCCAGTATTGAATGACCACTCATTAGCAAGAAAATGCTTGTAGCTGGCGTTCAGGTAAAAGTTGTTGTTTTTTTGTTGATAGGGCACATATTCTTCAAAATTTATGTTCTCCTGTTCAATATCAAAATCGGCATAAGTAAAACCTGCATACAGCTTAAACAAGCTCTTATCCTTTTTACTGCGAAAAACAGTTTCACCTGAGAAAGATTCATAGGGTGAATTCCAACGAACACCTTGATCTGAAGGAATTAAAGTCTCATAGGGAGCCAGATTAATATAAGAGGTGTTTATGCTTAGAGACTGATCACCCCATATTTCTGTATGACCCAATCCAAGGCCTACAGTCATAATAGAAATATCTGTTTTTTCCTGAACTGGTTCATCGATGGTATTAAGCAATAATACACCAGATAGGGCCTGTCCGTATTCTGCAGAATATCCTCCTGTACTAAAAGTTATCCCTTTGAAAAGAAATGGAGAGAAACGTCCTCTTGTAGGAATATTATTAGCAGATGCATTAAATGGCTGGAATACGCGTAATCCATCAATAAAGACCTGGGTCTCATCGGCTTCTCCTCCCCGTACAAATAATCTACCATCTTCGTTTACCGTAGTCGTCCCGGGTAGGGTTTGTATTGCAGCAACCACATCGCCCAATGCGCCGGCCGTAGTAACAATGTCCAGCGGTTTAAGAACAGAAGCCTTTGAATTGTTTCCGGCTTCAAAAGTCCCCGCTGTAAGAGTAACTCCTGTTAATGAATTAACCGATTCATTGAGAATTATTTTTTGATTCGATAAAAAAGTAACATCAGCAACCTCCATATGAGTTTCATAGCCCATCATGGATACAATAAGTGCCCGGGATCCGCTCTCGGAAGTAGTAAAGGTAAAACTGCCGGATGAATCAGTAGAACTTCCATCATAAGTCCCTTCCAGGTAAACGTTGGCCCCTGTAATAGCATTATTTTCCTTATCGGTCACAGACCCTGATATGATTGTTTGCCCGTAATTGTCTATCGAAAAGAATAAAAAAAATATTAAATATACTAACCACTTCATGCCAAAAACTCTGATTTGTTATTGATACAAAAATGGATTGCATTTCCACGATAATATAAATTAGCTTTCCCAACCGTACTTTAATTAAGATGAATTGATGCTCTAAAACATGAACACAATTCACTCCTTATTTTCTACAGTTGGGTATAGAATAATTTTGAATGATTAGCAGTTTAAAGAGTTTTGAGCCATCATTAACAAATAAAAAACAGTAGTATGAAAACATTAGCACTTATTTTAGGATTACTAATTTCAGGGATTATAGCCAATGCACAGGATGCAAAAGGCATTACCATTAAAGTCACCATTGAAAATGTTCTAAGTGATGAAGGTCAAATTCTGGCGGCATTACATACCCAGGATACTTTTATGAAAGGCGCGGGTATCCAAAGTTTTGGCGCTGAGGCAAAAACTGGAAGCATTTCCTTTGCATTTGAGGATGTAAAGCCTGGTACTTATGCAATTTCAACTTTACATGATGCAAATGAAAATCAAAGAATGGATTACCAGGATAGCGGTATGCCAAATGAAAATTATGCTATGAGCGGAAATGAAATGATCATGGGGCCTCCAACTTTTCAGGATGTAAAGTTTGAGGTAGGTAACGAAGATCTTGAATTAAAGCTCCGTTTTTAAATCAGTATAATCCATAAGAAAGCCCGCATTAAGCGGGCTTTTTTATTTTAAATGTTGTCTAAAATAAACAAATGCTGAATGACTAAGCTATCATTCTGCACATAGAATATTATATCTCTTCAGCCAGCCAGGCCTTCATCATCCAAACTGTTTTTTCCTGTTCCGTAATAAAACCACTCATCATAGAATTAGTTCCCTCATCTTGGGCCTCATCAGAGTCAGTCAGGATTTTTCGCTCAATAAGAAGAAGTTCTTTTAAAGAATCAACGATCAATTTAATTGCTTCTTCATCCTTAGTTATATTTTTTCCTATCGGAACATTTGAATTTTCCATATAATCCTCAAAGGTATGAAGTGGAACTTCACCTAAGGTTAATATGCGCTCGGCTATTTCATCTACTTTAATGTTGGCATCGTTGTATAATTCCTCAAATTTAACATGCAGATCAAAAAAACTTTTCCCTTTTATGTTCCAGTGAATACCCCTTAGATTTTGATAGTACGTTTGAAAGTTTGCTAACAATCTATTCAAATCCTTACTTAGGGTCTTTGATTTCTCGGCATTCAGGCCAATACTGTTTAATTTCATCATTGTTTTTTTATTTGTTATAAAATTAATAAATATCTATCTCTAATAGTATAAATTTTATTGATAGTATTTATATTTGTATTACACAAATTTATGATAGATGACCATTACCCAATTGCAATATGTTTTGGCTGTTGCGGAGTACCAGAACTTCACCCTGGCTGCCGAAAAAAGCTTTGTTACACAACCTACTTTAAGCATGCAGGTGCAAAAGCTTGAAGACGAACTGGATGTGCTTATTTTTGACAGAAGCAAGAAACCGATTCGTATTACAGAAGCAGGACAAAAAATTGTTGCACAGGCAAAAAATATTGTAAATGAAGCCGAACGAATAAAGGATATTGTTGATCAGGAAAAAGGGTTTATTGGCGGTGAATATACACTGGGTATAATTCCTACAGTCATGCCAACTCTCCTGCCCATGTTCCTTAAAACATTTATCAATAAATACCCGAAGGTAAATCTCATCATAAAAGAGCAAAGTACAGAAACCATTATAAGGAATATACAGGAAGGCCATTTAGACGGTGCTATTGCCGCAACACCTCTGGAAATAGAGTACATAAAAGAAAGACCGTTATATTATGAACCATTTGTTGGGTATGTACCTAAAAACCATAGACTTAGAGAAGCAGATAAACTAAACCCAAGTGATTTGGATATTAGTGATATTTTATTGTTAAAGGACGGGCATTGTTTTAGAGATGGCGTGATAAATCTATGCAAAACACCAAAAAAATACGAAGATGAGCATTTTCAGTTACAAAGCGGCAGTTTTGAAACATTGGTGAATCTGGCTGATGAAGATATGGGAATGACCTTATTACCTTACCTCAATACTCTGGAATTAGATGAGAAAAAAAAGAAAAATTTAAAATTTTTTAATAAGCCCTCTCCGGCCAGGGAAGTAAGCCTAATTTATCACAAAAGTGAGCTTAAAATTCAGATTACACGGGCATTAAAAGAAGTTATTTCGGGCATTGTGCGTGGTGCAATTACTTTTCAGGATGTAAAAATAATTAGTCCAATCACTAAAAATTAAAAGCCACCTTGTTGGGTGGCTTTTTGGTTATGCTTTTAGATAAATTAACGTGGGTTTCAACTCTGGTTTATCTGTAATAAAATTTAGTAACCAGGCTTTCAATTCTTCAATTTCGTCAGGCAATAGTTTAGTTATTGCTTTTTTGAGTTCTTTGCTAAAGAGTTTTACATCAAAACTTACTTTTTGGAGTACCGTTTTATAATACTCCAGCATAGCTTTTGCCATATTGAGAGTTTGTTTTAATTAGACTGTTATTTCAAAAATAACCAAAAATAGCTTTATATTATTGTTTACATTCCGTTAAAAATTGAATAAATTCATGTTAAAGTCAAAATTCCACTATTGAAAAAATTCCTAAACATCTGCTATTTAATCATTTTCTCGGTTGTTCTTGGGGCCTGTGCATCTGGCAAAAAATTAGAAAAAACTATCACTGCCACAATAAACCTTGAATCTTTCAGAAATCATTTTACAGGAATTATGATCTACGATCCAATAACCGGCGATACTTTGTACCGTAACAATAGTGACAAATATTTTACTCCGGCCAGTAATACAAAAATCTTTACCCTTTATACCTCATTACTGCTGCTGCCCAAACAAGTTCCTGCGTTAAAATATTGTAGCGTGAACGACACACTCTTTATTGAAGGAACGGGTGATCCATCCCTCTTGCACCCATATTTAAAAGATAGTTCTGTTACCCGGTTTTTAAAGGGCATTAAAAATATCTCCCTAAATCTGAATAACTTTACGGATAGCAAATTCGGACCGGGCTGGGCGTGGGAAGACTATGATGGATATTATTCTGCAGAACGGAGTGCATTTCCCATATTCGGAAATGTTGTAACTATTTCTAAGACGGATACCTTAAGTGTGATACCCAGCTATTTTAAGTCTGATGTAAACCTGATAAAAAATACGGTTAATCGGGAGAATGACACGAATATTTTTTATTTCGATCCTCAAAGAAAAGACACGCTTGAAATTCCATTTAAAACAGAAAGCATTGTAGTTAAAACTCTTTTAGAAAGAGCGCTCGGCAGAGAAATATCAGTTGCACAAAAAATGCCGTGCGAAGAAAAAATGATACTCCCGGGAATACTGACAGATAGTATTAATAAAAGAATGATGCAGGAAAGTGATAATTTTTTAGCTGAGCAATTACTATTGCTGGCCTCCTCTACCCTATCAGACACTTTAAACACAAAAACAGCTATAGAGTATATGCTGAATAATCACCTTAAAGATTTAAAACAACCTCCTAGATGGGTAGATGGTTCCGGACTTTCCAGATATAATCTTTTTAGTCCTGAAGCTATAGTATTTGTTCTGAGCGCAATTCATAAGAAAGTTCCAAAAGAACGTCTATTCAATCTTTTTGCAGAGGGAGGAAAAACGGGTACAATAGCTGAATGGTACCCGGGAAATCCCCATCCATATATCTATGCCAAAACAGGCACATTGGGTAACAATCATAATATTAGCGGGTATTTGATAACTAAATCCGGGAAAACGCTAATATTCAGTTTTATGAATAATCATTTTACGAATCCCACTTCGGACATAAAAAAGCAAATGCAATATGTTTTCGAATGGGTACGGGATAATTATTAAATTATGTTATTTATTCTTGCGTATTGTAAGAGCATAATCGTTTTTGCGTCTTTTATTTCCCCATTTCCAATCATTTCTATTGCCTTATCATTTAAAACTTCCAGCACTTCAATATTTTCACTCTCGTCTTCTGCGCCTCCACCTTCTCCTACTTTCATTTGCTCTTCGTATTCTCCAATAAAAAAGTAAAGTATTTCAGTCACGGCGCCGGGAGACATATATGATTCAAATACTTTTTTTACATGATGTATTTGATACCCGGTTTCTTCCTCTACTTCTTTTCTTATGCAGTCTTCCGGATTAGCACCGTCTAACAATCCGGCACATACCTCTACCATCATACCAGAAGGGTTTCCATTTACATATGTGGGCATCCTGAATTGCCTGGTAAGAATAACTGTTCCTTTCTGTTTGTTGTACAACATGATTGCCGCTCCATTTCCACGATCATAAGACTCGCGAATCTGAGTTTCCCATTCTCCATCATACTTTTGATAGTCATAAGTGTACTTATATAAAGTGTACCAATTATCTGATAAAATGTCTTGTCTAATATTTTTAATCCTGTTGTTGCTCACGTTCGTTTAAATTAATATCAAATACTTTATTTAATTGGTTTATACGGTAAGTGCATTATTTAAATATCTTCTAAAAGGAAGCATTTCTATGTATGCCCTGGTAACAATTTGTTTAAAGTTATTGCTTAACACCTCATCTTTTGAAAGCTGGTGAACGACGGCATAAGATTTATTCCTCAACAAATCAATATAAGGATGCACCTTTGTAAAACCTTTTGGAGCGGCTTTCAACTTTTCATCAATATATAGGGACCCAAAAGTTTCTTTAAAGGAATCCTTATTCATAATTTTTATTAGTTCTTCCCCGTTATAATCTATAGCATCCCTAATGCTTTGAAGTGATTTTGGGTCTGGACGCCATAAACCACCGGCAAGCAAGGATTCATTTATTCCTATCTGAATGTAGAAATCTCCTGTTCCGGGAGCTTTATCTAAACCCGCACCAAAATGATCTTTATAAACGGGTTTGTGCGGGTGAAACATAAGGTTATTGTTAATCCTATTTATACCCTTTTTCCCAGGAGTAGGGTAATAATGTTTATCAATATCTGCCAGGGTATTGTCCAGATCATCTAACCATTCAATAAATTCTGCACGAATTTCTTTGTACCGTTTTCGGTTGATGTCCATCCATGCCTTAGAATTGTTCTTCTCTAATTCACTTAAAAAATCAAATAATTTTTTAAAATTCATATGGAGATTGGTCTGGCATTATAGTTTTATGATTTTTTATTTAGAAACGGTTATCCCCATCCAGCAAATCTCCTATTCCTCCCAAAATACTTCCTTCACCCTTGTCTTTTCCTCCTCCTTTTGGCGCTGCAGCCCAAACTCTGCCAGCCAGTCTGCTAAAAGGAAGAGATTGAATATATACCGTTCCCGGGCCCCTTAAAGATGCAAAGAACAATCCTTCGCCACCAAATACAGTATTTTTTATTCCTCCAACAAATTCAATATCGTAATCTATATCCTTTGTAAACCCTACAATACAACCAGTATCAACTTTTAAGATCTCACCTGGCCCTAACTCTTTCCTGGCCAGGGTACCACCGGCATGAACAAAGGCCATGCCGTCACCTTCCAATTTCTGCATTATAAAGCCTTCACCACCAAACAACCCCCTGCCAAGTCGTTTAGAAAATTCTATACCAATAGAAACTCCTTTAGCTGCGCAGAGAAAAGCATCTTTCTGACAAATAAATTTTCCCTGTTTTTCAGATAAATCAATAGGCAAAATCTTACCCGGGTAAGGAGAAGCAAAACTAACTTCCTTCTTGCTTTGGCCAACATTTAAAAAAGCAGTCATAAATAAACTCTCCCCGGTGAGAATTCTTTTTCCGGCCGAAAATATTTTGCCAAGTACGCTATTATCCTGGTTGGAACCATCTCCAAAAATGGTATCCATCTTTATATCAGTGTCCATCATCATAAAGCTACCGGCTTCGGCAACAACAGCTTCCTGTGGGTCCAATTCTATTTCCACATATTGCATTTCTTCCCCATATATGTGGTAGTCTATTTCATGTGCGTTCATTGTAATTATTTTAAGTTATCAATAGTTAGTTGATTTAGAATTAAAAATGTTACAAATACTTCTGAATTTCTAAAATATCAAGTCCTTAATTTTACCGTCCATTCAAAATTAAAAGTAGAAACCTCTATTCCGTCTTCATTTATCCCAACAGATTTCATCCAAAAGGTTTGTCCCGCTCCAGTAGCGATGGTTTGGTCTAATGCTTCTTTTATCTTATACCCATCCTTGCAAGTGAATGTAATTCTACCTGTTGCTTTTTTAGAGAAATTAGCACTATTATTAGCAACAAGCATGGAAATGCTTTCACCACGTTCTCTAATCTGTGAACTAACCATAATACCGGTGCTAAGTTCGGCAGCCATACCCTGAACTGCCCAGAACATAGATTTAAAAGGGTTCTGATTAAACCATTTATGTCTTACACTTACTACGGCTTTCTCTTCATTGCAAGATCTAAGTCGAACACCGCACCACCATGCCGATGGCAATTTAAAAAAGGCAAAAACATTGAATTTACTGGGGCTTAGGCTCATTAGAATATAAATATAAGGTAAAAATAACTATTCTATTTTAACTAGTAATTGTTAATTTTATGTTAATTTATAGTACTATGTTTTGCATAATACCTGTTTTTAGCCATATATTTGCATAAGAAACTAATATGCCATGACAGAGACATTGACCAAACACGAAAGAAGTTTATCCGCAGTTATTCATGCGTCTACCCTTAGCAAGTACTTTATTCCCTTTGGCAACTTCCTTTTACCCTTGGTATTATGGATTGCAAACAAAAAGGAACACAGCTTTGTAGACTACAATGGAAAGCAGGCTTTAAATTTTCAAATTAGTCTCTTATTGTACTCTGTCATTCTTGGAATCATATCGGTTCCTTTTATACTTGGATTTATACCAGGCATTTTTGATGGAGGATTATTGGATATTCGCGATTACAACGAGTTCAACAATATCAATTTTCATTTTATAGGTGAAAATTTACATTTTGGATGGTGGCTATGGCCTATTGGAATTACAGGTTTGTTACAGGTTTCGCTCTTTATTATCAATATAGTTTATACCATTTTGGCCACATTAAGGACAAATGAAGGGCAGTATTTTAAATATCCCATAACCATCAATTTTATAAAATAAAAAACAGCATTAATCAGGCTGTCTAAATCAGGAGTTATTCATCAACAAAAAAGAGTTTATTTATCAATCATCATCAAATGAAAAGCAAAAAAACGAACAGTTAACCAGATGCTGAAATAAATCCATGAGACTAGGAACAGCATAAAAACAGAATTATGAAATTATGAACATAGAAAACACAAAAGCGCAAATGCGAAAAGGGGTTTTGGAATATTGCATACTCTCCATTTTAAGAGGAGAAGATAAGTATGCTTCTGAAATTCTTGGAACCCTTAAGGACGCAAAGATGCTGGTTGTTGAAGGCACTATTTACCCTTTACTAACCAGGCTGAAGAATGCCGGGCTACTCAATTATCGCTGGGAGGAATCAACTTCTGGTCCGCCCAGGAAATATTACGCTCTTACAGAAACAGGTAAAGTGTTCCTAAAAGAATTGAACATTACATGGGATGAACTTAGAGGAGCAGTTAATTTGGTTACCAATACTAAAAACAACTAACAATGAATAAAACAGTAAATATAAATCTCGCAAATATACTTTTTCACATAGATGAAAAAGCATTTAACAAATTACAGCGATACCTGGAATCTATTAAGCGTTCATTTTCCGGAACAGCCGGAAGCGATGAAATCATTGCCGATATTGAAGCCAGGATAGCTGAACTTTTCCAGGAAAAAATGGAAAACGACAGGCAGGTTATTACACTCAAAGAGGTAGATGAAGTCATCAACATTATGGGACAACCTGAAGACTACATGGTAGATGAGGATATTTTTGAAGATGAACCAAGAAAAAGTAGTGAATCACACCCAAGAATTAAAAAACTCTACAGAGATATTGACAACAAATATATTGGAGGCGTATGTGCCGGGCTGGAACACTATCTTGGGCTCGATGCCTTATGGATACGACTGATATTCATTTTGCTTGGTGTTTTTACAGGTTTTGGTTTCATTGCCTATATCTTACTGTGGATTTTGGTGCCGGAAGCAGCTACCACTTCTCAGAAATTAGACATGAGAGGTGAGCCCGTAAACATCAGTAATATTGAACGTAAAGTAAAAGAGGGTTTTGATGATGTTGCAGATAAAGTAAAGAGTGTAGATTATGAAAAAGTAGGAAACCAGGTAAAAAGTAGTGGAAAAACATTTTTTGATGCCCTGGGAGACGTTATTATGTTCCTTTTCAAAGTTTTCGGAAAATTTATTGGGATCTTATTAATCATAATAGGTGCTGCAACTTTAATTGGTCTCTTTATAGGATTATTTACTGTTGGAATTTTAGATATTGTACATATCCCTGGTGTTGACTTTTATGATATGGTAAATTCCACAGCTGCACCGGTCTGGCTTGTTTCATTACTTTCTTTTTTCGCCATAGGTATTCCATTTTTCTTTCTACTCTACCTGGGATTAAAAATTCTTGTAACTAACCTTAAGTCTATTGG